>JAYVKX010000124.1:0-8934 GCA_043768005.1 Novosphingobium sp.
GGACTGGATGCGCTTTCGCCTGTCGGGCCTTTATGCCAGCGGTGACAAGAACCCTTATGACGATACCGAAGGCGGGTTCGATGCGATCAACGAAAACCCGATCTTTGCCGGTGCCGATACCAGCTATTGGATCCGCCAGACCATTCCCTTTGCTGGCGGTGGGCGGGCGGTTTCGGTCAATGGCCGCAATGGCATTTTGAATTCACTGCGCTCGTCCAAGGAGCAGGGGCAATCGAACTTCAACAATCCCGGCACGATCCTGCTGGGCGCGGGTGGGGATTTCGATCTGCTGCCGCAGCTGCGCGTCTCGGCCAATGCCAACCATCTGTGGTTCCAGAACACCACCACCTTGCAGACCCTGCGCAATGAAGGCAGCATTCCCCGCGACATCGGCTGGGATCTTTCGGCCGCGGCAACCTTCCGGCCCAAGGCAACGCAAAACATCGTCCTGCGCCTGTCTGCGGCCACATTGATCAGCGGCGGCGGCTTTCGCGACCTGTTCGACAATATATATGGCAGGCGCAATTACTACTCGATCCTTGCCAATGCTATTGTGAGCTATTGATGCGCCTCGTCCGCCTGTTCCTGCTGATATTTGGCCTGATCGTGACGGGCCTAGTCATGCCCGCAGGTCAGACCCGGGCGAGCGAGGACGAGAAGCCGGTCGAGCGCAGCTATGTCACCGCGCCGCCTGCTCCTGCCAAACAAAGCGTGGCGCAGGTCGATGCCAAATCATCGGGCTGCTTCAGCTGCCATCTGAAATCTGACGCGCCATCGATGCACGTCACCCCCGCGGTCCGGCTTGGCTGTATCGATTGCCACGGCGGTAATCCTTCCGTGCGGGGCAATCCGGCGCTTGGCCGCAATGATCCCGAATATGTGACCGCGCGCGAGGCGGCGCATATTCTGCCGCGCTATCCCAAGGCGTGGAACTATCCCTCTTCGGCCAACCCGCAGCGCGGCTATACTCTGCTCAACCGCGAAGCGCCGGAATTTGTCCGCTTCGTCAATCCCGGCGATTACCGGGTAGCGCGCGAAGCGTGCGGCGCTTGCCATCTGCCGGTGATCGAGGCGGCGGAGCGATCGCTGATGGCATCAGGCGCGATGCTGTTTGGCGGCGCGGCCTATAATAACGGCATTGTCCCGTTCAAGAACTACATCTTTGGCGAGGCCTATACCCGCGAAGGCCTACCGGCCAAGATCGTCTCGCCCGGCGCGCCTCCGGGCAGACTGACCGAGCGGCAGAAGGCGCGCGGTGCCCTGCCCGAGCTTTACCCCCTGCCGCGCTGGCAAGTCATCCCGCCGGGCGATATCTTCCGCGTGTTTGAACGCGGCGGGCGCACGATCGGCACCCAGTTTCCCGAGATCGGCCTGCCCAATTCCACCGGCAATAGCCAGCGGATGGAAGAGCCAGGGCGACCTGACCTCAAGCAATCCAACCGCGGCCCCGGAACCGGCCTGCGGGTGGCGATCCCGGTGCTCAATATCCACAAGACCCGGCTTAACGATCCCTACATGTGGTACATGGGCACCAATGATCAGCCGGGCGATTATCGGGGGTCAGGCTGCACCGGCTGCCATGTGATCTATGCCAATGACCGCGAACCGCGCCACAGCCTGATCTATGCGCCGCTGGGCCGCGACGGGCAGACCATCACGCAGGATCCAACCATCGCCGACAAAATGGTTCCCGCGCATGGCGCGCTGGCCGGCGATCATGGGGCCAAACCAGCTGCCGGGGCCGAAATGGTCAAGGAAAGCGGCCATCCTCTACAGCATGTTTTTACCCGGGCGATCCCCACTGCACAGTGCATGAATTGCCACATGCACCAGCCCAATATCTTCCTGAACAGCTACCTTGGCTACACCATGTGGGACTATGAATCCGACGCGCCGAAGATGTGGCCCGCACAGCAGAAATACCCCACCGCCAAGGAAACCCATGAAGTTCTTGAGCGCAATCCGGAAGGTGCCGCACCCCGAGGCAAATGGGCCGAGCTTGATTTTCTGCGTAATGTCTATGACCTCAACAGCGAGCTTAAAGACACCCAGTTTGCCGATTACCACGGCCACGGCTGGAATTTCCGCGCGGTGCTGAAGCGTGACCGCGAGGGCAATCTGCTTGATGCCGAGGGCAAGACAGTCGCGCCCGATGATCCCGAGAAATGGCGTAAGGCAGGCGAAGGCAAATTCGTGCAGCCGGGCGTCAATCCGGGCAAAACGGTGCATCTGATGGACATCCACGCTGAAAAAGGACTGCAATGCGCCGATTGCCACTTTTCGCAGGATAGCCACGGAAACGGGCTGATCTATGGCGAAGTGGCCAATGCGGTGGAGATCGGCTGCAAGGATTGCCACGGCACGGCCGATGCCTATCCCACCCTGCTGACTTCGGGCCCGGCGGCTCCGCCCAAGGGCAATAATCTGTCGCTGCTGCGCAACCCCGATGGCAAACGGCGGTTCGAATGGGTGTTTGACAACGCCGGGCGGCGATCATTGGTGCAGCGTTCGATCGTCGATCCAGCGCTGTCGTGGAAAATCCATCTGGTGAAGGACAGCGTCGATCCCGCCTCACCCTATTTCAACGCCAAGGCGGCGCGGGCCAAGCTGATGAGCAAATCGGGGGCGCAGGACGGCAGTTTCAGTTTCGGTCCCGGAGTTCCCAAAAGCGACCGGGCGCATGATTCCAGCAAGATGGCCTGCTTCACCTGCCACCTCAGCTGGACCACCAGTTGCGGCGGCTGTCATTTGCCGATCGAGGCCAACTGGAAAACCACCTCGCACCATTATGAGGGCGAAGAGACGCGCAATTTCGCAACTTATAATCCGCAGGTTGCGCGGGACGAGATGTTCCAGCTGGGCCGCCATCAGACCACCAAGGGCAGCCAGATCGCCCCGGTCCGCTCCACCTCGGCGCTGGTCCTGTCATCGACCAACATCAACCGTGAGCGGATCTATATCCAGCAACCGCCGATCAGCTCGATCGGCTTTTCGAGCCAGGCCTTCGCTCCGCATTTCCCGCATACGGTGCGAACCACCGAAACCAAGACTTGCAGCGATTGCCACCTGTCCGATCAGGATGACAACAATGCGATCATAGCGCAGCTGCTGTTGCTGGGTACCAACTATGTCAATTTCGTCGGCCTCAACACCTGGACGGGCCTTGCAGGCGGGATCGAGGCGGTCCGGGTTACCGAATGGGGCGAGCCGCAGGCGGTGATCGGATCGTATCTGCACAAATACACCTATCCCGATTTCTACAAGCTGCACGTCGATCAGAACAGCCGGGAGCTGAAAAACTGGACGCGCGGCAAGACGCTGGACGGCAATGCCTCGGGCGAGACTGATCCGCTCGAGGAATTCCGCAACGCGGTGCATGGCACAGCGGACAAGGTCGGCTGCCTGCAATTGCGTGGCGAATATATGTTCGTGGCCGAGGGCAAGGGCGGTTTCCGCGTTTATGATGTGGCATCGGTGGCCAACAAGGGCGTGTCGCAGCCGATAATCTCTGCGCCGTTTTCCCCGCTTGGCCAGAACACCCGGGTCGATACCACCAACGCCACCTGCATGGCGCTGGCCACCAACCAGCCGATCAACCCGCTGCGCAACACGCTGGAAATGCGCGAGGCAAATCAGGAGCAACCGTTCCTGCCGATCTACAGCTATGCCGCGATCACCGACAGCACCGAGGGGCTGGTGCTGGTCAATATCGAGACGCTGGCCGACGGCGAGTTTCGCAACAACCAGCTGAAACGCAGCCTCACCTGGAACCCGGACGGGGTGCTGAATGGCGCTCGGCATATCGTGCTGGCGGGCGAAGTAGCCTATATCACCGCCGATGCCGGGCTAGTCACGGTGGACCTCAAAGATCCGCTTAAGCCCAAGCTGGCCTCGGTCCAGCCGCTGAGTGATGCAAGGGCCAGTGCGGTCCAGTTCCGCTATCTCTGGGTGACTGATCGCGAGGGCGTGAAGCTGTTCGACATTACCGATCTGCGCAAACCGCTTCCCATTGCTTCAGGAACAGTGCCACTGGCCAATGCGCGGAAGATCTATCTTGCCCGCACCTATGCCTATGTGGCGGCAAAGTCAGACGGGCTGGTAATCCTCAACATCACCCGGCCCATGGCACCCACGCTTTACGGCAAGTTCACGCTGGGCGGACTGCTCAATGATGCCGAGGATGTGATCGTGGCCAGCACCAATGCTTCGCTGTTCGCCTATGTCGCCGATGGGCAGAACGGGTTGAAAGTGCTGCAACTGACTTCGCCTGACAGTCAGCCTAATTTTTACGGCTTCTCGCCCGCGCCAAAGCCCGAACTGATTGCCTGGGCCAAAACTCCAAGTCCTGCGCTATCGCTGTCCAAGGGGCTCGACCGGGACCGCGCGGTGGATGAAACCGGCGGGCAGATGGCGGTGTTCGGCCGGCTCGGCTCGCGCCCCTTCACCCGGCCAGAGATGGAAAGGCTGTTCATGGGCCGCCGCGGTTTTCCCTTCAAGGTCAGCGACAAGGTGGACATGAACGATTGGCGGGCGGCGCGTTAGTCCGCTCAGGGCCGCTCGGCAAAGGCCGCGCGGATGATCGACTGGAACGCTGTGTCATAGCTCGCCAGCGCATCTAGATTGCCCAGACTTTCAAAGTGCGAAATCAGCCCCTGCCCGTTCCAGTAATGCAAACCATAAGCGGGTGCTTCATTCACGATCATCGCGCGGCCATCGGGCCGCTCCGGATCAATCGCGGTCAGGTTAAGCGCAACCGCCGGCGCGCTGGACGGGCAAACCAGCAGCGGCGCACCATGCCATCCGGTCATGATCGCGCGGTGCAAATGTCCGCACAAGATTGCCTGGATCTGGCCCTGCCCCCGGATCGCATCAGCAAAGCGCGCAAACCACGGATCATCGGCCGCGCTATCCATCCAGTCGATCCCCGCAATGATCGGCGGATGGTGCATCGCGATCACGGTTGGCGTTTCGGGATGCGCGGCAAGTTCCCCGCGCAGCCACGCCGCGCGGACCTCGCAAAAAGCCCCGCCGTGCCGCCCCAGTTCCACCGTATCGAGCATCAGGATGCGCGGATGCGTTCCCTCAATCGCATAGTGGAAAAAGCCACCGGCAGACGGAACGTGCGGAAAAGCAGCGCCAAACCCGGCCCGATCATCGTGGTTGCCGATGATTGGCCAGACCGGAAACGGGCAATCCGCGATGGCATCGGCCAATATCCGGTAACTAGCGGCATCGCCATGCTCGGTCAGATCACCGGTCAGCAGCAGCAGATCGGGCTGGTTTGGGCCATTTGTCAGCCGGGTCAGCAATGCGCGGAACCGGCGCAGATTCGGCTCGTCAGGATCGCTCCGGTCAAAGCCGATGTGGATGTCGGTTACTTGTGCAATCAGCACCGATCAGTCCTCCGGTTTAAGGGCTAGCGGCAGAAGTTTACGTCCATCCCGGTCCTGCCGCGGCGCCATGGGTGAGGGATGGTAAGCATGACACATTGCGCAACCAGACGGAACATCAGCCTTCCGGCTTTCTTCGCCCAGGTGGCAGCTGCGGCATTGTTTGATGTCAGGCAGCAACAGATCGGAGGCTGAGGCAGAGCGTTCCGCCGAGTGGCAGCTGGAGCATTTCTCTTGCGCGTGGGGGCGATGATCGAACCAGCCGCCCGCCATGAACCGGGAAAGCTGCGTCACCGGCACCACCCCCGGCTTTGCCCCGCCAAGCTGGGCCGTGTGGCATTCACCGCAAACCCCGCCGCGCGACAATGCGCGCTGAACTGAACTAAGCCCGACGTTCGGAACCGCGAAATTGGCATAGTAAGCCCCGCCCGAGGCATAGTCTCCCGGGCGGCGGCGAGTGGTGATAATCGGTGTAGCCCCATGATCCGAAGCGCTGAGATCGGCCACCATCTGATCGATATTGCCGTGGCGCAGCGTGCGGAACGTAGCGCCCACCTTGTCATAGGCCAGGCTGTGACAGCCCTCGCAATCACGCTCCATATTGATCGGCTTGAACCGAACCCCATCCTCGGTAGCATGGTGGCAATTGCTGCAACCAAGCGCCGCGCCATAACCGCTGGCCTTGCCCAAAGTCATCGCCATCTTCGCCGCACCGCCGCGTGGATCAAGGTGGAGCTTATGCGGGAAGGTCAGCCCGTTATCCTCATGCGGATGGGTATCGAGCGAGACGGCAGTGATTTTGCGAGCCCTAGAATCTGTAACTATCCGCGGGGTAAACTGCGGGTGCAGCGTGCCGAAATCACCGGCATTGCCCAGCCTTGTGTCCGGCAGCCGCTCCTTCAGCGTAGCGTGGCAATCGGCGCAGAACTTTTGCTGCGCCGGCTCCATCGGTCCCGCGCTTTCATGCTCGGTATGGCAATCCACACAGGCCCCCGGTCCCGGCTTGCCAAAGCCATGCGCAACCGATCGCAGCATCCGCTCGCCAAACGGCGGCGCGCCGCGCGCACCGGCAATCCTGGCAGGCGCGGCATGATCATGGGCGCTGGTATGGCAAGCCTTGCAACTGCTATCGCGGACCGATTCAAACGGTTTGACGTGGCATGATTGGCAGCTGTCTGTCAGCCCGTGATGCGCCTTGCTGAGCGGGCCGGGATTCCAGCTGTTATCGCCGATCACCCGGATCTTGGGATTGGCTCCCCGATTGAGGTTGCTGGCAACCGGGATCGCCAGAAACAGGCCAAGGATCAGCGTGGCCAGCAACCATGATAGCATCCGCCGCGAAGGCATAACCCCCGCCAGGGTGAAGCTGCGCTTGGAATCGAACCCTTCAGCCGTGCCGCTTGCCGCCTCGATCCGTTGCAGCGTAAGCAGCACTGCACCGTCCTCATCGCGCGACACGCCCAGCCGGTGGCCGCCAAAGTGAAGCTCCCCCCCGGTGGCAGGATCGATCGATGCGGCACTGGTGCTGGTGCCATCCAGAGTGAAACCCAGCGTGCCCAAAGCTTCCACCGCAAGCCGCCCGCCCGGCTCCAGCGTCAGCCGGGCATGACGCGCATCCAGCGCCAGATCGGCCAGGTGAATGTCGTTCTCCGCCGCGCGGCCCAGCGTAAGCGTGGTTAGCGCAAGCTCCCGGTCACGGACGATCTTGCGCCCGTCTGCGGTAAATTCGATACGTCTGATCCGGAAAGCCATGCCGCGAGCTACCAGTAGTAAAAGACGCTGATGATATGCGCGGTCAGCGCGGCGAGCAGCGCAAGGGTGGCGGGGACATGGATATATAGCCACACCTCCAGTAGCGCCTTCAGCCGCAGATGGCGCCGCATCCGATCAAGCTGCGCCTTGCGCCGCCGCAGCAGCGCCTCGACCCGGGCGATGGCGGGATCGGCAGGTGCCGGCCCGGCGCTGTCAAAACCGGCAATCGCCCGCTCGGTCGCGCCGCCGGTATATTTTCCCGAAAGCCTGCGCCGCAATCCTAGCGCGAATGGATCCTCGCGCAGGGCGGCCAGCACCAGATCAGACCAGCCCGGCGCCAGCGGCTGCGCCGCATCGTGCAGCTGGCGATCAACCGCCGCGATCCCTTCGGCCATCTGGGATTGGGTCATTTCCTCACGATTGGCGCTGAGCGCGGTGGGCAAGATGGAATAGACCACGATCCCGAACACGCCCGAGCCGATCACCAACACCATCAGCAGATAGGCGAGCGTATGGACGTTCCAGCCCAGCTGAAAGCCGGTGTGCAGCGTGGCGATCACAATCAGCGCCAGCCCCAGATAGACATGCGCCGAGGTCCATGCCTTCAGCGACCATCCGCCTGGTGTCATCGCCCGTTTGCGCACCCCCAGCAGCGCCAGCCAGACGATCAGCCCTGCGCCGATCGTGCCTAGCGTATAGCCATACCAGCTACCGCCATTGGGGCGCGGTTTAACATCGGCGGCGATATAACCGATGATAGCGATCAGGCAGGTGACCAGCGCAATCTTGAGCCAGCGGAACCCCGCCAGCCGCAGAAATCCCTCATGGTCAGTGCTGGCGCGGCGCGGCGCTTGCGCAGCCTTTGGCAAAGCACCGGCCATCAGCCCTCTGCCTCCAGCCGCGCGACCGAGAGGAAACCTTCGGGCGAGACACGGATCGCAGCACCGGTGGGGCAGGCCCGCACGCACGCCGGGCCGCCCTCAATCCCCGAACACATATCGCATTTGATCGCCTTCTTGGGCGGTTCGGCCCCAGCGGCGACGTGGTTTTTCCGCCATTTCTTGTTCGCCTCGCCCGGCCCCGGACCAGCGCCGAACAATATCCAGCTGAGCAGCGACGGCTTGGGCGGCGGTTCGCTGTCCATCCGGATCACACCGTAGGGGCAATTGCGCTCACAATTGCCGCAGCCGATGCAGCTATCATCAATCACCACCTCGCCATCCGGGCCGCGTTTGATCGCGTTGGGCGGGCAATCTGCCATGCAATGTGGATGTTCACAGTGGCGGCAGCTGGTTGGCACGTGGAGATGAGCATAGGTCCGCCCCGCCTCACGGTTTAGGCGTGAGAGGCCTTCGTGACTATCGGCACAGGCCTTTTCGCAATTGTCGCAGCCAACGCACAGCGTCTCGTCGATCAGCAACACATCAGTCGCCTCGCCGATGCCATTGTCGATCAGGAACCGGGCGGTCTGTGAATACATATCGACCACGCCCGAGAAATTGTCCTTCCGCCCCTCGATAAAGGCATTGATATCGCGCCGCGATGCCATGTCGGTCTGCGCCTTGCGCAGCAATTGTGGCTTGCGCGCGAGCAGCTGGGCGAAGACATCGCCGGGCAAGCGGATCACCTCGGACCGGATCGCTGCCTTCACCGTTGCAACCCGCGGGGTACCATCAAGCAGCGCCATTTCGCCGACGTAACTCCCGGCGGGCAGGTAATTGAGGAACACTTGTTTACCGCCGATGCTCTTTTCAACGATCATCGAGCCGCGCCGTATCACGTAGATATCGGT
>JAYVKX010000125.1:0-3040 GCA_043768005.1 Novosphingobium sp.
GCCGATCAACGAATGCGGGATCATCGGGGCGGCTGTCGGCATGGGTGCCTATGGCCTGCGCCCGGTGCCGGAGATCCAGTTTGCCGATTACATCTATCCGGGGCTGGATCAGCTCGTTTCCGAAGCTGCGCGGTTGCGCTATCGCTCGGCGGGGGAGTTTATCGCGCCGATCACAGTGCGCTCGCCGTTCGGTGGCGGGATCTTTGGCGGGCAGACCCACAGCCAAAGCCCTGAGGCCTTGTTCACCCATGTTGCGGGGCTGAAAACGGTTATTCCGGCCACCCCTTATGATGCCAAGGGCCTGCTGATCGCTGCGATCGAGGACAATGATCCGGTGATGTTTTTTGAACCCAAGCGGATCTACAATGGCCCGTTCAACGGCTATTATGACAAGCCGGTCGAACCCTGGGCCAAGCATGAAGGCAGCGAGGTGCCCGAAGGCTATTACAAGATCCCGCTGGGCAAGGCGCGGATCGTGCGAGAGGGTGAGGCGCTGACCGTGCTGGCCTATGGCACGATGATCCATGTGGCTGAGGCGGTGCTGCGCGAAAAGGGGATCGATGCCGAAATCATCGATCTGCGCACGCTGGTTCCGCTGGATATCAAAACGATCGAAGCCTCGATCGCCAAGACCGGCAAATGCCTGATCGTGCATGAGGCGACGCGGACATCGGGCTTCGGGGCAGAGCTTTCCGCGCTGGTTCAGGAACGCTGCTTCTATCACCTCGAAGCCCCGATCGAGCGGGTGACGGGATTTGATACCCCCTATCCGCACAGCCTAGAATGGGCGTATTTCCCCGGTCCCGTCCGCATTGGCGAGGCGGTGGACCGGCTGATGAGAGTTTAACGCTATGGCCCGTTACATCTTCAACCTGCCCGATATTGGCGAAGGCATTGCCGAGGCCGAGATCGTCGCCTGGCATGTCAAACTCGGCGACCGGATCGAGGAAGACGACCGTGTGGCCGATATGATGACCGACAAGGCCACGGTCGAGATGGAAAGCCCGGTTTCGGGCACCGTGATCGAAGTTGCGGGCGAGGTTGGCGATGTGATTGCGATCGGCTCGGCACTGGTGGTGATCGAGACTGAGGGAGAGGACGAGGGCGAGGTTAGCGCGGGCCCTTCGACAAGTTCAGGACGTGAACCGGTCCCAGCCGCTGCTCCCGCACCCGAACCGCGACCCATTCCCACCCCCGCACATGCTGAGCCTGTCGAAGCACGCGCACAAACGCCCGCCCAAGCCGCTAAGGTCCTCGCCAGCCCCGCAGTCCGCCAGCGCGCCAGCGAACTCGGCATCGATCTTGCCCAGGTCATGCCTGCCGAGGATGGCCGGGTCCGCCATGCCGATCTTGACGCGTTCCTGTCCTACAACACCGGCGGCGGGTTTGCCCCGGCTGGCATGGTCCGCGCTGATGAATCGATCAAAATCATCGGCCTGCGCCGCCGGATTGCGGAGAATATGGCTGCGGCCAAGCGCAACATCCCGCATTTCACCTATGTCGAGGAATGCGACGTTACCGCGCTGGAGGAAATGCGCGCCCAGCTCAATTCTGCGCGGGGCCAGAAGCCCAAGCTGACCATGCTGCCGCTGCTGATCACCGCGATCTGCAAGGCGCTGCCCGATTTTCCGATGATCAACGCCCGCTATGATGATGAAGCCGGGATCGTCACCCGCCATGGCGCGGTGCATCTGGGCATGGCGACGCAGACCGACGGCGGACTGATGGTGCCGGTGATCCGCGATGCGCAAAGCCGCAATATGTGGCAGCTCGCGCGCGAGATTACCCGGCTGGCCGATGCCGCGCGCAGCGGCAGCGCCAAGAGCGAGGAACTGTCCGGCTCCACTCTCACCATCACCTCGCTCGGGCCGCTTGGCGGGGTGGCGACCACGCCGGTCATCAACCGGCCTGAGGTTGCGATCATTGGCCCGAACCGGATCGTCGAGCGCCCGATGTTCGTGGCCGACGGGATGGGCGGAGAGAGGATCGAAAAGCGCAAGCTGATGAATATCTCGATCAGCTGCGATCACCGGGTGGTCGATGGCTGGGATGCGGCGAGCTATGTCCAGGCGATCAAGCGCCTGCTCGAAACGCCGGTGCTGCTGCTGGCTGACTGAGGGAAAGAGTTTTATGGGACAGGACGCGCGGATCGATGATTACATCGCCAAGGCTGCCCCATTTGCCCAGCCGATCCTCATCCATTTGCGCGCGCTGGTTCATGCTACCGTGGTCGGGCTGGACGAGACGCTGAAGTGGGGCATGCCGCACTTCGTCTATAAGGGTAAGAACCTGGCGGGTTTCGCCGCGTTCAAGGCCCATGCGGCGTTCATGATCCATGGCGATGGTCGGCAAGGTGAAGCGATGGGTCAATATGGCAGGCTGACCGCCATGGCGGATATCCCATCCGCTGCTGAACTGATGCAGAAAATTCTCGGTGCAAAGGCGCGGATTGACAGTGCAGGAACCGCGCTCAAGCCGAAACCCGCTGCGCTGCGAACGCCCAAGGGGGACATGGCCATGCCGGAAGATCTGGCAGCCGTTCTGTCAGCCGCCGCGCGCGCCAATTTCGATGGTTTCGCACCATCGCATCGCCGTGAATATCTGGGATGGATTACCGAGGCCAAGCGCCCCGAAACCCGGGCCAAACGCATTGTCCAAGCCGCCGAATGGATCGCCGAGGGGAAGAAGCGGAACTGGAAGTACGAGGTCTGTTAGATCAGCGCACAATCGCGCTATAGGCGATCCGGCCCGATCCAGCTGCGGCGCGCGCGGGCGCAACCCGCCAGCGAACATGGGTGACATCTTCGGGCGTGGCCAACCGGCTGCCGATCCGCAGGGCCGATAGCCTGCCCCAGCTGCGTCCGCCGTCGATGGAAACTTCTTCGTCACCATTGGCGCTACCTTGGAAATAGACCGAGCGGGGCAGGGGATTGGTGACGACAAACCCGCCGCTGCCGCCAAGGCGATACCAGCGCATCACATAAACCACCCGGTCACCCGGATTTAGCCGGCTGGCCGGTTCAAGGCTGCGGGTGCTGTC
>JAYVKX010000126.1:0-9124 GCA_043768005.1 Novosphingobium sp.
CCGCGCGGTCTGGGGGCAAAGCCCAGCCGGTCTGCCAGGGCGATTGATCCCAGAATGCCCAGCTGCTTGCCCAGAAACAGCCCAGCCGCGATCCCCAGCGGCAGCGGCGCGAGCAGGCTATTCAGGTCCAGCCCGGCAAGGCTGACCCCGGCATTGGCAAAGCCGAACAGCGGCACGACCACAAATCCGTTCAGCGGCACCAGCGCATGTTCAAACCGCAGCAACGGGCTGTCATGCCCGGCATCCAGCCGCAGCGGGATGGTCAGGGCCGCCAGCACTCCGGCAATGGTGGCATGGACGCCTGAATGAAGCACCGCATACCACAGCGCGATTGCCAGCAGGGCATAGGCCCAGCTGTGGCCAACTTTGTACCTGCCCAGCGCGATCATCCCGCCCAGGCACAGCGCGGCGATGGTCAGCCAGCCAAAGTCAATCCCATCGGTATAGGCCAGCGCGATGATTGCCACCGCGCCAAGATCATCGGCAATCGCCACGGTCAGCAGAAACAACCGCAGCGCTGGCGGCACCCGTTTGCCCAGCAGGCCGATCACCCCCATCGCAAAGGCAATGTCGGTCGCCGCCGGGATCGCCCAGCCGCGTTGCAGTGCGGGCGCCGCGCCAGTGGCCAGCAGATAGGCAAGCGCTGGCGCGGCCATTCCCGCTGCCGCGGCCAGCACCGGCAAACGTCGCCGCGCCGGGGTGGAAAGCTCACCGGCCAGCACCTCGCGCTTGATTTCCAGCCCGACGACGAAAAAGAATATCGCCATCAACCCGTCGTTGATCCACAAATGCCAGCTGTCCAGCCGGGCAATCGGGGTCCAGCCAAGCGGGGCATGGAACAATGCGTGGTAGCCCCCGCCCAGCGGCGAATTGGCCACGGTCATGGCCGCGATGGCAACCAGGATCAGCAGGACACCCGCCGCAGAATCGCCCCCCAGCAGGCGCATGGCCGCAGCGGCAAGGCGGGTAAACGGGCGGCGAGATGATTTCATTACGTCCGCTATTTCCCTAACTGCAATCATGTTGCAAGCCATCTGCATTATTACTAGGCTAGCTGCTTGTGTGGTCGCGACACACAGAAGGCAGACAGGGAATGACGGGGGCAGTTTCCGGCACCTATTCGGTGCTGCAATGGTTGCAGCTGATTGAACATGAACTGCTGGTATTTGCCGCGTTCTGGTTTGTCGTCGGCTTGATCGATGAATTTGCCGTGGACTTCAGCTTTATCTGGCTCAAGCTGGCACGCGCATTGCGTACCGCGCATCTGCCCGCAGGTTACGGCACGGCACCACTGGCGGGCCGCGCGGCGGTGTTGATCCCGGCATGGCAGGAAGCGCCGGTGATCGCCACTACGCTGGTCCATGCGCTGAAGGCCTGGCCGCAGGCGGAGCTTCGGATCTATGTCGGCTGCTATCGCAATGATGTGAGCACGATCGCGGCGGCGATTGCCGGTGCTGGCAGCGATGCGCGGGTGCGGCTGGTTATTCATGACCGGATGGGGCCAACCACCAAGGCCGATTGCCTCAACCGGCTTTATGCTGCGCTTGGCGCAGACGAGGCCCGTAGCGGCGAAGAATTTCGGAGTGTCGTGCTTCATGATGCCGAGGATATGGTCCATCCCGCAGCCCTGGCGGCGATCGATACGGCATTGTTCGCGGTTGATTTCGTCCAATTGCCGGTCCGGCCCGAACCGCAGCCGGTTTCGCGCTGGATCGCCGGGCATTATGCCGATGAATTTGCCGAAGCCCATGCCAAGCTGCTGGTGGTGCGCGATGCGATCGGTGCAGGCTTGCCCGCCGCAGGGGTTGGCTGCGGCTTTGCCCGGCGCGCTTTGGCGGGGCTGGCCGCACGGCGGATCGCTGATGGCGAGGCGGGGCCGTTCGCGGCGGAATGCCTGACCGAAGATTATGAGCTGGGCCTGCTGGTGTCCCAGCATGGCCAGCGCAGCAGCTTCCTGCGGCTGCGCGATGCGAGCGGGCATTTGGTGGCCACTCGCAGCTTTTTCCCGACCGAGCTGGGTCAGGCGGTGCGACAAAAAACCCGCTGGATCCACGGCATCGCCTTTCAATCATGGGATCGGATGGGGTGGAGCGGCAGGCCGGTCGATCTGTGGATGGCCCTGCGTGATCGGCGCGGGCCGCTGACCGCGCTGGTCTTGGCGGCGGCCTATCTGTTGCTGGTGATCGATGCCGTGCTGCTGGGTGCGCGATGGGCTGGCTGGGTGCCGGCTCTGGTCTTGTCCCCGGTCATCCGGTGGATGCTGCTGCTAAGCTTTGCCGGGTTCATCTGGCGTGGCGTGATGCGGTTTGCCTTCACTGCGCGCGAATATGGCGCGGCAGAGGGCATGTGGGCCGTGGCGCGGATACCGGTCAGCAATGTGATCGCGATCATGGCTGGGCGGCGGGCCTTCATGGCTTATTTCCGCACCCTGCGCGGCGGGCAGGTGATGTGGGACAAGACCGCGCATCTGGCCCATCCAGCCCAGATCATCGCCAATGAGGCCCGGGCATGAGCCGCGCCCGGGGCAAAAGCCTGCGGCGCGGCCAGCCGATTGCCGTGTTGCTGCTGATCCTGTTCGGCTGGGTCGCTACGCGCGCCGCGCTGTGGGAAGCGCCGTTTGCCGCCGCGCAAGGGATAGCCCACGCCCAGCTGATCGCAACCGGATCATCGCAAATACGGCCAAAGCGCTCCGCCCTCGTACAGGTGGCGGCCGAAACGCCTGCACACCGGGCCATGCTACCCCAGCCTTCGCCCTCGCCAACTGCCTGGCCCATGGTCGCGTCTGTTGCGCCGCTTGCCGCTCCGCTGCCAGAGATGCCGTCCATCAAGCCGGCTGCGCAGCCGGCGACGCCTGTGCCGCTATCGCCGCGCGTTGCGGCGGGCCATCAGCTGCTGTGGCTGGCGGCAGTGGCGCAATTGCCCTTGCCCGCCGTGCTGTTTGATCGGCGCGGCGATGCGCCGCTTGCCAGCATCAGCTCGCCGCTGGCCCCGCAAAAGGCTTCGGCGAAGCGCTGGTCAGCCGACGGCTGGTTGCTGCTGCGCCGGGGCGGGACCAGCATCGCTCAGGCTGGGTTTTCTGCACCCAGCTATGGTGCTAGCCAGATTGGCGCAGTGATCCGTTATCGCCTTGCTCCAGACAATCCGCGCCGCCCCGCCGCCTATCTGCGCGCAACAGGCGCGGTGCGCGCGCCGCATGATGCCGAAGTAGCCGCCGGATTTGCCGCTCGCCCGCTTGCCCGCTTGCCCGTGGTGGCGTTGGCAGAGCTGCGCGCGGCGCAGCTGGCGGGCGGTACCCGATTGCGCCCGGCTGTGGCGCTGGTCAGTGAATTTCCACCGCTTGAGCTGCCCTTGGGGGTCCGCGCCGAAGCCTATGGGCAGGCCGGCTATGTCGGCGGGGCCGGGGCCAGCTATTTTGCCGATGGCCAGCTGCATCTGACCCGCCGTCTCGCCCGGATCGGCGGGGCGGAACTTCGCGCCGGGGGCGCGGCCTGGGGCGGGGCGCAAACGGGCGCAGCCCGCGTCGATATCGGGCCAACCGCATCACTCGGGCTGCCGGTCGGCCCCGCCAATACGCGGCTATCGGCAGACTGGCGGTTCCGCGTTGCGGGTAGCGCGGTGCCAGGCTCGGGCCCCGCGCTGACACTCTCGGCAGGTTTCTAAAGGCTCTGCAGGTTTCTAGCGGCCAAAGACTTCCCTCGCTGCACGCGGTGGGCTAGGCTCGGCGTTGCAAAATGGACGTTTATCTCCCCATCGCCAACCTTTCGGTCAATGGCCTGGTCATCGTCGGCCTTGGAGCGCTGACGGGCATCCTTTCGGGGATGTTCGGGGTGGGCGGCGGGTTTCTGACAACGCCCTTGCTGATCTTCTATGGCGTGCCCCCCACCGTCGCTGCTGCTTCTGCCGCCAGCCAGGTGACCGGCGCCAGCGTTTCTGGCGTTCTGGCCCATACCAAGCGCAACGGGGTTGATTACCACATGGGCGGGGTGCTGGTGGCGGGCGGGATCATCGGCACCGGCATCGGCGCGGTATTGTTCCGTGTGCTGCAGCAGCTGGGCCAGATCGATACGGTCATCAACATCCTCTAGGTCGTACTGCTGGGCAGTATCGGCGGACTGATGGCCAAGGAGAGCTGGCTGTCGCTGCAAGCCGCCAAAACCGGTGTGCCCTTGCCCGCGCGCAAGCGGCGGCATCACCCGATGGTGGCCAATCTGCCGCTGCGCTGGCGGTTCTACCGCTCGGGCCTGTATATTTCCCCGCTGGCTCCACTACTGCTGGGGGTGACGACCGGCATATTGACCATGCTGATGGGGATCGGCGGCGGCTTTGTGCTGGTTCCGGCGATGCTCTATATTCTTGGAATGAGCGGCAATGTGGTGGTTGGCACCTCGCTGTTCCAGATCCTGTTCGTCACCATGGTGACCACGATGATGCACGCACTGACGACCAAGGCGGTGGACATCGTGCTGGCGGTGCTGCTGCTGATCGGCTCAGTTTCTGGCGCGCAGATCGGGGCGCAGCTGGCGCAGAAATTCCCGGCTGACCGGCTGCGGCTGGTGCTGGCGATAGTCGTGCTGGTCGTCGCGTTGCGCATGGCGATCGGGCTGGGTTGGCGGCCAGACGAGATATATACGGTGGCGCCGCTATGAAGCGATTATTGCTTCTTTTGGCCTTGCTGATGCTGGGCGGTGCGCGCGATCCGATTCTGGTGCCGGAAGTATCCCAGCACGAGATCCAGGTGCGTCAGGGCTTCACCGGGACCGAACTGCTGCTGTTTGGCGCGATCCTGACCCCCGAAGGAGCCCGCGCGGGGCAGGATTATGATATTGTGGTGGTGCTGAAAGGCCCGACCCGATCGATCATCCTCCGCGAAAAGCAGCGCTTTGCCGGGATATGGATCAATGCCGACAGCGCCGAATTCCGCTCTGCCCCGACGTTTTTCGCCATCGCCTCATCGCGGCCGATCAAGCAGATCGTCGATGACAAGACCGCCGCGATTTACGAGCTGGGGCTCGACTGGCTCCAGCTCTCACCGATCGGTGCGTTCGATCCCAAGGAGCAGACACGCTTTGCCGCCGGGCTGGTCGAGCTGATGCATCGCGGCGAGCTTTACCGCGAAGATCAGCGGGGCGTGCAGGTGAGCGAGCAGGTGCTGTATCAGGCGCGGATCAAACTGCCCTCCACCGTGCAGACCGGCACCTATACCGCAGAAACTTTTGCCATCACCAAAGGCCGCGTGGTCGCCTCGGCAATCAGCCGGGTCGAGGTGCGCAAGCTGGGGTTTGAACGGCTGGTAGCGCAGTTCGCGCAGCATCAATCGTTCCTGTACGGGCTGCTGGCGGTGCTGGTTTCGGTCGCCATGGGGTTTATGGCGGGGCGTCTGTTCGCGCTGGTTTGACCTTATGTATTGCGTGATTTAGGCCAATATTAACCGCTCTGACCTAAGCTTTTCCTGACAACGCCATCAATGGCCGTACAGGACAGGTAATACAGATGAACGATTTGAGCGGGAACGGTTTTTCGCAGGATCGCGCGGCGCAGGCAGCAGAAGTGCCCGCCACGCCGCAAGCTGCACCCGCAATCGATAATGCGCGTGAACCGATCGGCATCGTTCTGGAGATTGCCGGGTCAAGCAGCCAGATCGCGCTTGATCTGACCCGTCTGCAGGAATGCTCGGCCGATGTGGATCCCTCGATCTCGCTGGCCGGGCAGGTTGGCAGCCAAGTCAAGATCCGGGTCGGCAAAAGCTGGCTGCTGGCCAGTGTCCGCACCCAGCGGCAGGATTCCAAAACCCCCGGCGGGATCGTCGCCAATATTGATTTTCTGGGCGAGGGCGATGAAGAGCGGCTGACCGGCCGGATCCACAGCTTCCGCCGCGGGGTAACCCGCTATCCGATCCCCGGTGCCTTGATTTATCCCGCCACCAGCAATGATTTGCGCCAGATCTATGCCAGCGATGGCCGCTCCAGCATCCAGATCGGCACGGTCTATCCCACCCGCGATATCCGCGCGGGCCTGTATATCGATTCGATGCTGGGCAAGCATTTTGCGCTGCTGGGTTCCACCGGCACCGGCAAATCTACCAGCGCCGCGCTGATCCTGCACCGGATCTGCGAAGCCGCGCCCGAGGGTCACATCCTGATGATCGATCCGCACGGCGAATATTCCGCAGCCTTCAAAAGCACCGGCATGATCTTCGACGTTTCGAACTTGCAGATGCCCTATTGGTTGATGAATTTTGAGGAGCACTGCGAAGTGTTCCTGACCTCTACCGGCAATGACAAACAAGAGGATTCCGATATCCTCGCCAAGTGTCTGCTGCAGGCGCGCGGCAAAAACCGGCTGGCTGAAACGATGGGCAAGATCACCGTCGATTCGCCGATCCCCTACCTTCTTTCAGACCTGACCAACGCGATCCAGAACGAGATGGGCAAGCTCGACAAAGCGGGCTCATCCGCGCCCTACATGCGGGTCAAGACCAAGATCGACGAGCTCAAGGCCGATCCGCGTTATCAGTTCATGTTCTCGGGCATGCTGGTCGGCGATACGATGGCAGAGTTCATCACCAAGATTTTCCGGATGCCATCGCGGGGCAAGCCGATCTCGATTATTGATGTTTCGGGCGTGCCGTCTGATATCACCTCGACCGTGGTGGCGGTGCTGAGCCGTCTGGTGTTCGATTTTGCAATCTGGGCGCGCGATGAAAAGACCCGCCCGATCCTGCTGGTCTGCGAAGAAGCGCATCGCTATGTGCCGAACGAGAAAAACGCCGATGGCTCATCGGTTGGGCGCATCCTCAGCCGGATTGCCAAGGAAGGCCGTAAATACGGTATCTCGCTGGGGCTGATTACCCAGCGCCCGTCAGATCTGGCCGAAGGGGTGTTGTCACAATGCGGCACGATCATCTCGATGCGCCTCAACAATGATCGCGATCAGGCCTTTGTGAAGGCGGCCATGCCCGAAGGTGCGCGCGGCTTCCTCGATTCGATCCCGGCTTTGCGCAACCGTGAGTGCATCATCTGCGGCGAAGGTGTTTCGATCCCGATTCGCGTTTCGTTTGATGAACTGGAAGAGGTCAAACGCCCGGCCTCGGCCGATCCCTCGTTCAGCGAGCTGTGGAACGGCAGCGGCGGTGAGGAGGAAATGGTCCTGCGCACCGTGCAGCGCTGGCGCGCGCAAGGGCGGTAAACAGATTGGTTCATGCGGAGGCGCGCAGACGCGAAGAAACTGCGCAGGCCCCCAGGCCGGTATCTTCACACTGACCGCGCCGCCCGGGGAAACCGATGGATCAGCAAGCGGCTTAGCCGCAAAGGCAAGCTCTCCGCGTCTCCCGCGTCTCCGCGTGAAAACCAGTTCACGTCCCCCGCGTATCGCCATAGAGGTGGATATGCAGCCGGTCTGAAAGGCGCAATCCGTGGCTCTGGCAAAGCGGAGCCAGCCAGCGCATCCGCTCCTGCAGAACAGCGCTGTCGGTTCCCTCGGGCATCAGCATAAGCCGCTCGCCGGGGATGCTGTGCTGTTGCTGAAGCGCGAGCACCTCGTCGATGTCTTCGGGGACAGAAATAACAAACTTAAAGTACGCTTTAGGTTCGTTTGACCAAGCGCTTAGCCTTTCAGGAATCAGTGCAAGATCAATGGGATTGCCTGAATGTTTCAGTTTCGGGCTGACGTTGTATTGCGCCACTAGCGCGTCGAGCTTTGGGTGCGGGGCGATGGTGCCGTTAGTCTCGATCTCGATCCGGTGGCCGGAAAGCAGCACCGCCATCCGTGCCAATGCGGGGCCTTGCAGCAGCGGTTCGCCCCCGGTGATAACCAGCCGATTGCCGCCCAGCACCATGATCCGCGCGGCCACGTCCGCCTCGTCCAGCGTCACCTGATTGGCGGCGCGCTCAAAGGTGGTGTCATCGCGGTGCGGGCGGTTATCGCCAGTGAACCGCCAGGTATAGGCAGTGTCGCACCATGTGCAGGCAAGGTTGCAGCGCGACAGACGGATGAAGGTGCTGGGCTGCCCGATGGACGGCCCTTCGCCCTGGAGCGAAGCGAATATTTCCGGCTCCCCCGCCGCTACCGTGGCCAGGACCAGGCTCACCCCAATCGCGCCAGCGCCGCCGCCAGCCGCTCGGCCTCAGCGGCATGGGCAGCATGATCGGCCCGCGCCTTGTCGACCGCTTCGGGTTTGGCCTTTTCGACAAAGGCGGGATTGGACAGGCGGCCATCGAGCGACTTGGCCTCTTTGGTTGAGGCTTCGAGCGCTTTGGTCAGGCGGGCCTTTTCTGCGGCGATGTCGATGATGCCTTCGAGGGGAAGCATGTATGTTACGCCTTCGACAACTACCTGCGCGACCGCTCCTTCAACTCCCAACGGGTGCGACCGCAAGGAAACGCGCGCCATACGCGCGATCGCGTCCTCATTCGCCTTCAGCCGAACCCAATCAATTTTTGAAGCATCGGCCATAGGAAGCATTTCGATCTTCGCCGCCGGGGGGACATTTAGTCCCACTCGTGCGGTACGCACTTCGCTAACAAGCCTAATCAGCCACTCAACCTCAGCCTTCGCTCCAATATCCACACTCGCCCCCGGCTCAGGCCACTTCGCGGTGATCAGCGGATAGTTTGCCCGATCACCCAGCTTGCCCCACAGCTCTTCGGTTACAAATGGCATGAACGGGTGGAGCATCACCAGAATCTGGTCGAGCACCCAGCCGGCCACCGCCTTGGTTTCCTCGTCGAACAACCCCTTGATCAGCTCGATATACCAGTCACAAAACTGATCCCACACGAAGTGGTAGATCGCATTGGCTGCCGCATCGAAGCGCAGGTCGGTCATCGCCTTGTCCAGCTCGGCCAGCGTTTCGACCACCTCGCCGATAATCCATTTGTTGACCGCAAGTGTGGCGGCAGGCGCGGCCAGTGAATTGCTCGCACCGATCCCGTTGGACTGGCAGAACCGCGCCGCGTTCCACAGCTTGGTGGCGAAGTTGCGGTAGCCTTCGACGCGGGCCTTATCCATCTTCACATCGCGGCCCTGACTTTCCATCGCCGCCATGAAAAACCGCAGCGCATCGGCGCCGTACTCGTCGATCAGCACCAGCGGATCGACGACATTGCCCTTGCTTTTGGACATTTTC
>JAYVKX010000127.1:0-2349 GCA_043768005.1 Novosphingobium sp.
GCTCATCGCCGTAGCCCGCGCAGCATCAGCGGGCCGAAGATTTCATCCTGCGTCAGCTCTGCCTTGCCCAGCCGGGCCAGCTCCAGTGCCGCGACAAAGCTGGAAGCCAGTGCCGAGCGGCGCAGGCGCGGCTCCGCATTCGGCGGCAGAAAATCGCGCAGCTCCATCCACACCAGCTTGACCCCCAGCATCGCCGAAACCCGGGTCAACGCAGTGTCCAGCGTCATCACCATCCGGTCGCGGACCAGATGGACCACCGGTGCTGTGCGCACCTTGACCTGACCATAGGCCTGAACCAGCGCAAACCAATCGCACTGCCAGCGGTGCTTGCGATCAACGCGCAAGCCCTCGGGCGCGCCGCGTGCAAACACATCGCGCCCCAGCCGATCCCGCGCCATCAGCCGTGCCGCCGCCTCGCGCATTGCACCCAGCCGTTGCAGGCGCAATTGCAACCGCATCGCCAGCTCTTCGGGGCTTGGCTCCTCCTGCTCTTCACGCGGGAGCAGCAGCGCCGATTTTAGGTAGGCGAGCCAGGCCGCCATGACGAGGTAATCCGCCGCCAGCTCCAGCCGCAGCGCCTCGGCCCGTTCGATATAGGTCAGATATTGATCGACCAGCCCAAGGATCGAGATCGTCCGCAGATCAACCTTCTGCCGCCGCGCCAGATCGAGCAGCAGATCGAGCGGGCCTTCCCAGCCATCAAGCTCAAGATACAGCGCTGCATCGTCAGTTAGCGCCGCGCCCGGGCCGTCCCATTCACCGCCCTCCAGCGCCAGATCAGCCTGCAGGATCAGACCGTTCATGCCGGAACCAATGCCAGCAACGCATCGCGCCTGGCGATCAGGGCGGCATGATCACTGGCCCGAAAAGGCGCAATCCGCGTATTCGCCAGTGCGCGGTCCAGCCGTTCATGCGTTTTGGCGGACATGGCGGGCAGCAGCTCGCAGATCTCGATCATGTCAGTCATCCGCGCCCAGCAATTAAGCGCAATATCACACCCCGCCGCAACCGCCTGCGCGGCGCGGGTCGGCACGGTGCCGCTCAGCGCCTCCATATCAAGATCATCGGTTAGCAGCAGCCCGTCAAAGCCGATCTGGCGGCGGATCACTTCTCCGATCACATAGGGAGAAAGCGTGGCCGGATTTTCCGCATCCCAAGCAGTGAACAACAGATGCCCGGTCATCCCGATCGGCGCAGAGGCAAGCTTTCGGAACGGGGCGAGATCGCGCTCCAGCTCGTCGCGGCTGGCGGTGACGGTCGGCATGGCCTTGTGCGTATCGGTGGTGGTGCGCCCGTGGCCCGGCATATGCTTGATCGTGCCCGCCACCCCGGCGCGGGCCAATCCATCGAGCACGGCCCGACCCAGTGCGGCCACCCGCAGCGGTTCAGAGCCCAGTGCCCGGTCACCGATCACATTATTGGCCTCGGCCTGCCTGACATCGAGCAGCGGAGCATGGTCAACGGTAATTCCGGCTTCAGCCAGATCATGGCCCAGCGCCTCGGCATTGGCGCGCGCCGCCTCGATCGCGCTGGCGGGCGCGATGTCATACAACCGGTCAAACGCCTCGCCGCTGGGGTACGGCGACCAGACCGGTGGCTTCATCCGCGCGACTCTGCCGCCTTCCTGATCGATGCTGATCAACAGCCGCTCGCGCCCGTGGATTTCGCGCAAACTATCGGTCAAACTGCGCAGCTGCGCGCGGGTTTGCACGTTGCGGCCAAAGATGATGTAGCCCGCCGGATCGGCATCGCGGAAAAAGGCGCGCTCCTCCGCAGTCAGGGCAGGTCCGGAAAGGCCGAAGATCGCGGGAGTCATGGGCAGAGAAATCGCAGCAATCAGCGCTTATCGCAAGCACGCGCATGATCGGAAATGTGGATTGTGAAGGCCGCCGCCCCCGCTGCGGGCAGAGGCGGCCGCTTCAAACCTTACTTGACCTGACAGGAAAGCCCGCCGGCCTTCAGCTTGGCGCAGAGCGCATTAGCCGCAGCGGCATCGCCCGCCACCGCTTGCAGGCGATAGACCGTGCCAATATCGGCGCTGCCCTGCATCACCCGGTGGCGCACACCCGCAAGCGCGCTGTGCTGCTGTGCAAGCTTGGTCCAGGCCGCTACAGCCGCGGCATTGCTGGAGAACGCCCCGATCTGCACCCCAACCCCACTTGCTGCCGGAGCTGGAGCAGCAGCAGCCGGGGCCGCTGCAGCTTTAGCACTGGCAGCTGGGGCACTGGCGGAAGGTGCCGGAGCCGGCTTCGCCGCCGCACTGGGCGCATCGCCGCCAAGATGGGCCGGACGGGTCTGGCCTTCGGAAACGGCAAAGCTGGTATCGCCGGTGCCATCAAAAGTCTTGCC
>JAYVKX010000128.1:0-2812 GCA_043768005.1 Novosphingobium sp.
AAGGACGACGAATTCCGCAGTGTGCGGGATGCCAGCCGCAGCGGAGTGAAATAGCCGATGCCCGAAACGAAGATGCGCCTGCTATGACGATGCACATGCCCCCCGAATGGCATCCGCAGGCCTGGCTGTGGATCGGTTTCCCTCACGATGAGGATGAGTGGCCGGGCTTTCTGGGTGCGGCGCAGGAACAGATCGCCAGCTTTGCCAATGCGATAGCGGACAGCGGACAGGAAGTGCGGCTGATCGTGCGCGATGAGGCCAATGCGGCGCGGGCGCAGGCACTGTGCAGCAGCGCGGTGAAACTGGAGCGGCGCAGCTATGGCGATATCTGGCTGCGCGATACCGGGCCGTTGATAGTCGCTGGCGGCAATCATCAGATCGCGCGGCGGTTTGGCTTCAACGGCTGGGGCGACAAATATGTGATGGCCGGCGATCAGACGATCGGGGCGGAATTGGCAGCAAGCGCAGGGATGACGATCCAGCATTGCGACTGGGTGCTGGAAGGCGGGGCGCTGGATGGGGATGGGACCGGGCTGGTCGCCACCACCGAGCAATGCCTGCTCAATCCCAATCGCAACCCGGAACTGTCGCAAGCCGAGCTTGAGGCGCGGCTGGCCCGCGACCTTGGGTTTGACCGCGTGCTATGGCTGGGTGAGGGGCTAATCAACGATCACACCGATGGCCATGTCGATAATCTCGCGCGGTTCGTGGCGCCCAATGAACTGGCCCTGCCCCGCGCCACTGGCGCGGATGATCCCAATGCCGCGATCTATGCCGATGCCAAGCGCCGTGCCGAAGAATTCGGGGTGACTTTGCGCGAGGTGCCCTCCCCTGGGCTGGTGATGAGCGGGACGCAGATCGAACCAGCCAGCTATATGAACTTTGCGATCACCACCAAACTGGTGGTGGTGCCGATTTATGGCTCACCCCATGATGCAGACGGCGTTGCGGCCGTGGCGGAGCTGTTTCCAGACCGCGAAGTGATCGGGATCATGGCCGATGCGGTGCTGGCGGGCGGGGGCAGTTTCCATTGCGCCAGCCAGCAGATGCCGCGGCTGCTTTAACCTTTCGGCAAGACCCGCAGGCGCAATAATGTTCTATGGCCCGCATTATCGCCCTTGCCGTTGCCGAATCACGGACAACCCAGCTTGACTGGCTGCGTGCGCTGATCGTTTGCGGCTCCGCGCTGGCGCTGATCCTCGCAGATCGCGCGCTGCCGGCGCTAAGCCTGTAGCAGCTTCAACAGCGCAGCTGCGGCTGAAAGCCCCAGCACAGCCCCGGTGAAGATCCGCCAGGCGTTTTCCGAAACCCGCCCGAACGCCATAGTACCCAGCCAATTGCCCAGCAGTACTGCGGGATAGAGCATTGCCGCCAGAACCGGCTCACGCTTGGTCGCCACCCCCAGCGCCACGGCGGACAGGCATCCCGCTAGCGAGGTGGCAAGGAAGATCGTCATCATCGAGGCCCGGGCCAATTGCGCAGGCAGCGCCCGGCGCAGATAATAGGGCACGACCGGTGGCCCTGGCATCCCGGCAAATCCAGTCAGCACTCCTGAAATAATCCCGGTAGTCCCGGTTTCAGCCATGCTCGGCTGATGGCCATCGGGGCGCTTGGGCAGCAGCACCAGCAGGAAAGCCACCAGTGCCACCACCGCAATTAACAGCCGCGCCAGTGCCGGATCGGTGATCGCCAGCAGCCACACCCCCAGCGGGGTCGCGATCATCGCCAGCACCGAGATATGCAGCGCCGAACGTTCGGCATGACCGATGATCTTCTTGAGCCCGACCAGCCCGATGAACAGTCCGAGCAGATTGGCCACCACCACCGCCTCACGCGGGGGAATCGTCAGCCCCAGCACCGGCACCAGCAGGATCGCCATGCCAAACCCCGCCAGCCCGCGCACAAACGCCGCCGCCAACGCAGCGGCGATGGCTATGGCAATTTGTTCGGGGGCAAGGCCTGCAATCAAGAAGTACGAAGGTCCGGCGGGGACGCTTCACCGGTGAGCATCGCGATGGCTTCGGCCAGCGGCATGAAGCGCTGACGCTCTTCCCCTAGGGTGCGGATTGCAACAGTGCCTTCCTCTGCCTCACGCTTGCCGACCACCAGCAGGTGCGGAACCTTGGCCAGGCTGTGTTCGCGCACCTTGTAGTTGATCTTCTCGTTGCGCAGATCGCATTCCACCCGGATGCCCGCGGCTTTCAACTGCTTCGTAACCTCGCCCGCATAATCGTCGGCGTCCGACACAATCGTTGCGACCACCGCCTGCACCGGGGCCAGCCAGACCGGCAGTTTTCCGGCATAATGCTCAATCATGATGCCGATGAAGCGTTCAAAACTGCCCAGGATCGCGCGGTGGAGCATAACCGGACGGTGTTTTTCACCATCCTCGCCGATGTAGCTTGCATCAAGCCGTTCGGGCAGGACGGTATCGGTCTGGAGCGTGCCGACCTGCCAGGTCCGGCCAATTGCATCGGTCAGGTGAAACTCCAGCTTGGGCGCATAAAACGCGCCTTCGCCGGGCAGCTCTTCCCAGCCCCATTCGGGGGTGTTACGGCCCGTGACCGCCACCGCATCGCGCATCGATTGTTCGGACCAGTCCCACATTTCGTCGGTGCCGAACCGCTTTTCCGGGCGGAGCGCCAGCTTGATCGAATAATCCTCAAAGCCCAGATCCTTGTAAATCAGATCGAGCAAATCGCAAAAATCGGCCACTTCGGACACCAGCTGATCCTCGCGCACAAAGATATGCGCGTCATCCTGGGTAAACTGACGAACCCGCATCAGCCCGTGCAGCGCGCCATGCGGCTCG
>JAYVKX010000129.1:0-7167 GCA_043768005.1 Novosphingobium sp.
CCGCCAGAACATCCAGTACAACTGGATCAAGCTGGAAGAGACGCCCGACCTGTTGGCAGAGCTGGCCAAGGTGGAAATGCACGCCATCCAGACCAGCGGAAATTGCATCCGCAACATCAGCTCCGATCAGTATGCCGGGGCCGCAGCGGACGAGCTGATCGATCCGCGCCCCTATGCCGAGTTGCTGCGCCAATGGTCGAGCTTCCACCCGGAATTCAGCTTTCTGCCGCGCAAGTTCAAGATCGCGGTGATCGCATCGGACACTGATCGCGCAGCGATGAAACTCCACGATATCGGCATCCAGATCGTAAAAAATGACGCCGGAGAGATCGGCGCGGCGTTTTATGTCGGCGGGGGCATGGGCCGCACCCCGATGATCGCGCCGCTGCTCAATGGCTTCGTCCCGCTGGACCAGCTGATTACCTATTCGGAAGCCGCCTTGCGGGTGTATAACCGCTATGGTCGCCGCGATAACAAGTACAAGGCGCGGATCAAGATCCTGGTCCACGAGCTGGGCATCGCTGAATACTGCCACCAGGTGGAGGAGGAATTTGCCCAGCTCCTCGCCCAGAATATCGAACCGCCGCTGGCTGAGTTGGAGCGGATCAAGGCCAATTTCATCGATCCCGCGTTTGAAGTCGGGGCATCGGACGCAGTGGACCGCTCCGACCCCGATTTCAGACTTTGGTTGGATCGCAATACCGCAGCGCACAAACAGCCCGGCTATGCCATCGTCAACATCAGCCTGAAACCGGTTGGCGGTATTCCGGGTGACGCCACGGCTGACCAGATCCGCCTGATGGCCGATCTGGCGCTACAATACAGCTTTGACGAACTGCGCGTGACCCACGCCCAGAACATCGTGCTGCCCCATGTCCGCAAGGCTGATCTCTACACTTTGTGGCAAGCGCTTGATGCGGCGGATCTTTCCACCCCCAACCTTGATGCAATCGACGATATCATCGCCTGCCCTGGGCTTGATTATTGCAGCCTGGCCAATGCCCGCTCGATTCCGATCGCGCAGAAATTGTCGGAGCGGTTTGCGCCCAGGCGCGAGGAAATTGGCGAGCTCAAGATCAAGATTTCGGGCTGCATCAACGCCTGCGGGCATCATCACGCGGGCCACATCGGCATCCTTGGGGTAGACCGCAAGGGCGTGGAAAATTACCAGTTATCCCTCGGCGGATCAGAGGCGGCGGATACCTCGCTCGGCAAGATCACCGGGCCGGGTTTTGACGAAGACGGCATCGTAATCGCGGTCGAAAAGGCCACCGAGCTTTACCTCGCCACGCGCAACGATGGAGAACGTTTCCTCGATACGTATCGCCGCATCGGCATGGAACCCTTCAAGGAAGCGATTTATGGTTGAGTCCCTGCGTTTCCGCACCGACGAGCCGGTGGCCGATCCCGCCGTCACGGTGAACAGCTTCGGCGAACAGACCAACGCCGCCGCCGTTCGGCTGGAAGCAGGCGACGATGCCCGCGAACTGCTGCCCCATCTTGAGCGGCTGAGGCTGGTCGAAGTGAACTTCCCCGTGTTTGGCGATGGCCGCGGCTATTCCGCGGCGCGGATCCTGCGCGAAGCGGGCTATCAGGGCGAACTGCGCGCGGTGGGCGATGTGCTGGTCGATCAGGTGGCCTTCATGCGCCGCTGCGGGTTTGACAGTTTTGTACCCGAAGTGCCGCTCGATCCGGCAGACACCGAAGCAGCGTTCAGCCGCTGGCCCGAGGTTTATCAAGCCACTGCCGATGGCCACCAGCCGATCTGGGCCAAGCGGCACCCGGGAACCCGCAATGGCTGAGGCCGCGCGGCGCATCGATGTGCTAGACACTGCGCCGCGCTTTACTCCTGCGGATGTAGCGCTGCTCAACGCGCGGTTTGCCGGTGCCAGCACCGAGGAACTGCTGCGTGCAGTGATCGAAGAGCGACTAGCGGGCGAAATAGCCGTGGTTTCCAGCTTCGGAGCGGAAAGCGCCGTACTGCTCCATTTGATCGCCAGTATCGATCCTGCGGTGCCGGTGCTGTTCCTGGAGACCGGCAAGCATTTCCCCGAAACGCTGGCCTACCGCGATGCCTTGGCCAACCGGCTGGGTCTGATCGATCTGCGCAATCTGACCCCCGCTCCCGATGCGCTGGCGGGGCGCGACGGGACAGGCCTGCGCTGGTCCTACGATCCCGACGGCTGCTGCGAAATCCGCAAGGTTCAGCCGCTGGCGCTGGGCATGGCCGGGTTCGATGCCTCATTCACCGGGCGTAAGGGTTTTCAGTCCGCGAGCCGCGCGGGCCTGCCCCGGTTTGAGCTGGATCGCGGCGATGCGTTTGGCCGCCTCAAGGTCAATCCGCTGGCCGATTGGGATGCAGACCGGATCGCACAATATTTCGCAGATCATGATTTGCCGGTCCATCCGCTGGTCGCCGAAGGCTACCCCTCGATCGGCTGCTCCCCCTGCACCACCCGCGTCGCCCTGGGCGAAGACCCGCGCTCAGGCCGCTGGAAAGGCTGGGACAAGACCGAATGCGGCATTCACGTCGATGGCGCAGCGGACGAGCTGCCACCGGGGTACGATCCGGCGTTTTGAACCCTCCCCATCCGCTGGACGGGGAGGACTTCAGATTGTCGGGGGTCAGCCCGCGACGCGTTCGACGGTCGAAACCTCTCCCTCGCGGTTCTTGGAGGTGTAAACCCCGTTCTCGACCTTTTCATCGTTGCACTTCTGCACCGGGTTTTTCTCATCCTTGGTGTAGCAGTAAATCGCAGGAGACTTCTGTTCCCACTTGCCCGTTTCGGCAACCTTGCCGTCGATCATTGTGGCGTAGGTACCATCGGCCTTTACCTCTTCCATGGTGACCTCACCCTTTCCACTCGTGACCTTGTATGTGCCTACTGAGGGCTTTCCATCGGCAGCGATATTTTCGGCCGCTGCGGCGCTCGCAACAGGCGCGGCGCTGGCATCGGCTTCGGGTGTCGGTGCAGGCTTCGAACAGGCAGAAATGGCCGCTAATGTGACCAGCAATGCTATTTTCTTCATGTGATTACCCCCATTTTATAAGTGGAATAACGGGATTCTCGCCAATACGACTCGCAACCCCTAAGATACTCTAGAGACGCGCTGCGCACCTGCAAATCGGGGCTAGAGCCAGCCCTGTCCCCGGTACCACTTAGCGGTCGCCCGCAGCCCTTCGCGGGTGGCGATGTGGGGCTTCCACAGGGCGGCTGGCGGCTTTTCGGCTGCACTGGCGACCCAATCGGTGTGGCTCATATAGCCCACCCGGTCGAGCGTCAGCTTGGCTTTGGACCCGCGCAGCATCCGGTCGGCCCAGGCCGCGCGTTCGAGCGAGGCGCGGCTGAGGTGGACCACCCAGGGCCGTCGCCCCATCGCCCAGCCGATCGCGCGGGCCAGTTCAAAGTGGCTCCAACCTGCCGATTTGCCATCGTCCGGCTCAAAGTTCTGGTGAGTCACCGCTTCACCGCCCGGCACCAGCGCCAGCAACAGCCGCGCCAGATCATCGACATGGATCAGCGAAGCGCGTCCTTCACGCGGTGGCATCGGCATCACGCCCCAGCGGGCAATCCGGAACAGCTCAAACATTTCGCGGTCACGCGGGCCATAGATCGCGGGCGGGCGAACAATGGTCCAGTCGAGCCCGCTGGCCATGACCAGCTTTTCGGCCCGTGCCTTGGACGCGCCATAAGCCGACAACCCCGGCTCGCGCGCCGAGAGTGATGACACGAAGATCAATCGCGGCACCCCGGTGGCTATCGCGGCCTCGATCACATTCAGCGTGCCGGTGACATTGCCCGCCTCAAACCCGGCAGGATCGGGCGGGTTGACCACGCCTGCGACATGGATCACCGCCTCTGCACCCGTCACCAGCCGGCTCAGCGCGGGCCGGTTATCAAGATCGCCGCCAATCCATTCCACCCCCTTGCGCGCGGCCTGCGGGCTGCGGGCAAGCGCGCGAACCGGCGTGCCGGTCTGCCCCGCCTGATCTAGCTCTGCTAGGTCAAGCAGCGCCTGCCCGACAAAGCCGGTCGCCCCGGTAATCGCAATCGTCACAGCCCAAAACTCACAACAACGCCAGCTGATCGCGGTGGATCACGGCCGAACGCGGGGCATAGCCGAGAATTTCGGCCTGCTCGGATGATTGCCGGCCCATCAGCCGGGCGCATTCCACCGCATCATATTCGCTGAGGCCGTGCGCCAGCGTGGTGCCGGCATCATTGCGGATCGCGATCGCATCTCCGCGCTGAAATTCGCCTTCCACGCCCACGATCCCGGCGGCGAGCAGGCTGCTGCCCTTGCCCAAAGCGCGCGCGGCCCCAGCATCGATCGTCACCGCGCCTTTCAGCCTGAGCCGTCCACCCAGCCAAGCCTTGCGCGCGGCTGCCTTGCGGCGCGGAAGGAACAGGGTTCCGATGCTCTGTTCGCCAGCCTCGCTACCGAATGCCCGGGCAATCGGCGCATCGTGGGTGCCATTGGCGATAACCAGCGCGATGCCCGCAAGTTCGGCAATTTCGGCCGCCTGAAGTTTGGACGTCATCCCGCCCGACCCCATGCCAGAGGACGACCCGCCGCTCGCCATGGCGTGAATTTCCGCAGTCACCCCGTGCACTTCAGGAATGAGCTGGGCCGCGGGATCGGCGGGATTTCGATCATACAGGCCATCGACATCGGACAGCAGCAGCACTGCGCTGGCCCGCGCCGCCTGCGCCACCCGCGCGGCCAGGCGATCGTTGTCGCCAAAGCGGATTTCCTGCGTCGCCACGCTGTCATTCTCATTAATCACCGGCACGGCACCAGCATCAAGCAGCCGGGTAAGCGTGGCGGTGGCGTTAAGATAGCGGCGGCGATCCTCCAGATCATCCAGCGTCAGCAGCAGCTGCGCCGCAGTCAGGCCATGCTGGCTGAGCAGCTCAGCCCACAGCCCGGATAGCGCGATCTGGCCAACTGCGGCAGCAGCCTGTGCATCGGCGAGACTGCCACGCCCGCCCTTGTCGAGGCCAAGCCGCGCCGCGCCCAGCGCTATCGCGCCCGACGAGACGATAATGATGTCCTGCCCGCGCGTTCGGGCCGCCGCGATCTCGGCCACCAAGCCTTCCAGCCAGCTCCGCCGCACACCCCCGGGCCCGACCAGCAGCGACGAGCCGACCTTGACCACCAGACGCGGGCAGGCGGTTTTGTCAGCCAGATCAGCAAGGCAAGCGATTTGCATATTGTGCGGATAGGGAAAAGTGGCGGGGATGCAACTTTTCGAGATCAGAGCGGTGACCAGGGTTTCTCGTCCGCCACTTCCTGCTGGCCGATCGGACGCTCGGTCGTGGTCGCGGCGGGAAGATGCTCGATTACGGCGTTGAGCAAAGCATCCATGCCTTTTCCCGTCGCGCCCGAGATCGGGTACACTTTCTTTGCCCCGGCCGCCTTCAGCTCTTTGGTGAAGGCCTTGACCAGTTCGGCATCGACAGTGTCGATCTTGTTGAGCGCGATCAACCGCGGCTTTTCATCCAGCCCTTCGCCATAAATGGCCAGCTCTTCCTCGATGATCTCCAGCGCTTCGGCCGGATCAACGCCATTGATGTCGATCAGGTGGATCAGCACCCGGCACCGCTCGATATGGCCCAGGAACCGATCGCCGATCCCGGCCCCATCGGCGGCACCCGCGATCAGGCCGGGAATATCGGCCAGCACAAATTCGCGGTTCTTGTGGCGCACCACCCCCAGCTGCGGGCGCAGCGTGGTGAAGGGATAATCACCGACCTTGGCCTTGGCATTGCTCAACGCGTTGATGAAGGTTGATTTACCCGCATTGGGCAGGCCAACCAGGCCCGCATCGGCCAACAGCTTGAGCCGCAGCCAGACATACATTTCCTGGCCCGGCCAGCCGGGGCCATGCTGACGCGGCGCGCGGTTGGTGCTTGATTTATAACTGGCATTGCCGCGTCCACCATCGCCGCCGCGCAGCAGGGTTATACGCTGCCCGGCCACCTTGAGGTCAAGCAGCACCGTCTCGCGGTCATCGTCCAGCACCTGCGTACCGATCGGCACCTTGACGACCAGATCCGGCCCGCCAGCGCCGGTGCGGTTCTTGGCCGATCCGCCCGTGCCGCGCGGCGCCTTGAAGTGCTGTGTATAGCGAAAATCGATCAGCGTATTAAGTCCGGCAATCGCTTCGAAGATGATATCGCCGCCCTTGCCGCCATCACCGCCATCGGGGCCGCCATATTCGACGTATTTTTCACGCCGGAACGCGACTGCACCGGGCCCGCCAGAGCCTGAGCGAATGAAAATTTTGGCCTGGTCGAGAAAATGCATGATCGAAAACTTGCCTGTTCGTGGTGAACTTGTCGTCCCACGACCGCAGCATACCACTTATTGAAAGAATGTCCCGCCACTGGTGGAGCCGAGGGGGATCGAACCCCTGACCTCGTCATTGCGAACGACGCGCTCTCCCATCTGAGCTACGGCCCCGGTCCAGTGCGAGCGCGGTTCGCCAGCTTGAACCCGCTGGCCATCCGCGGGAACGGTCCCCTTAGCGAAGCGGGACCGCGCTTGAAAGGGCTAAATTACTTGACCGCCGGCACCGCCACTGGCGCAACCGGGATCGGAGCATATTTGGCATCCCACAGCGCCGCATCGGCCCGGTATTGTTCATAGCTGCGATAGAACTGGTCAAATATCATTTCCAGCCGCGCCAGACTGGTCGCGGAAAAGGCAGCAAGGCCGGCCGGCTTGACCGCAATCGATTCCCGGCTGACCGCCAGCGCGGTATCGCAAAACGCAGACAGGGTCGGCGGATAGGCGAAGTAATTGTAAACCTGCGTCATATAGGCTTCGCGCGGGCGGATGAAGGCAGTGCCATAGCGTTTGCGGAAATCGGCATCGACTGCGCGATTAGCCGTGCTTAGCGCGCGGGCGTTGGTTTTGAGGAACGCCTTGTATCCCACCAGAATGTCGCTGTGCTGTGGCTTCAGGCAGTTGAGTGCAGCCACATTATAGGCCGAGCGGAAGTTCCAGGTGGTCTGCGCCGGGGTGATATTGGCATTGACCGTCTGGCGCACCCCGTCCTCTCCGATCCGCGGCACGGTAAGACCGGCTGGCGCACCGATCGGGGGCTGCGGGCGCGGGGGAATATAAACGACCGGCGGCGGCGGGGGTGGCGGCGGCAAT
>JAYVKX010000130.1:0-5638 GCA_043768005.1 Novosphingobium sp.
GGGGATTGCAGACCGCAATCTTTGCGGGCGGCTGCTATTGGGGCGTTGAAGGCGTGTTCAGCCATGTGACCGGCGTGACCAGCGCCATATCCGGCTTCCACGGTGGGCTGCGCTCAACCGCGCAGTACAGCCGCGTATCTGACGGCGATACCGGTCATGCCGAGGCGGTGCGGGTTACCTATGATCCCGCCAAAATCCGCTACGACCAGCTGCTGCGGATCTTTTTTGCGGTGGTGGCCGACCCGACCCAACTCAACCGGCAGGGTCCGGACAGCGGCACCCAGTATCGCTCGGCGCTGGTGCCGATGAATGCAGAGCAGCGGCTGGTCGCCAATGCCTATCTTGCCCAATTGCGCGGCTTGGGCCTGTGGAAAGTGCCGCTGGTCACCCGGGTTGAGGCCTATCAGCAGTTTTACCCGGCAGAGGCCTATCATCAGGATTTCATGGCGAAAAATCCCAATCATCCGTATATTCAGGCCTGGGATGTCCACAAGGTCGCCAATCTGCGGCGGTTGTTTCCCGGTAATTACAAGGCGGCCTTCACGCGGCGCTGATTGCCCCTTTGCCGCGTTGCGCCTATATCCCGGTCATGGCCGGGCATCACCATCATCACGAACATAGCGGCGCACCCCTGCACGAGGCCGCGCGCCAATCGTTGACCGAGGCGGGCGAGCAATGGACCGAGATGCGCGCCGATGTATTTTCGGCGCTGGCCGCGCATGAAGATCGCCCGGTTTCAGCCTATGATATTGCCGAGGGCGTCTCAGCCGCTCGGGGCAGGCGGGTCGCGGCGAACAGCGTTTACCGGATCCTCGATCTGTTTGTGCGGACTAACCTCGCCCGCCGGGTCGAAAGCGCCAATGCCTATATCGCCAACAGCCACCCCGGCTGCCGCCATGACTGCATCTTCCTGATCTGCGATGCCTGCGGGCAGGCAACGCATCTGGATGATGACCGGCTGACCGGCGCGCTGGTCAGTGCGGCGCGCGATGCAGGCTTTGCCGATATCCGCCCGGTGGTGGAACTGCGCGGGGTCTGCGGAAATTGTTCTTAGGATTCCGCTTTACGCAGGCCGGTGGCGTTCCCACGCAAGTGGACAAAGTCTCCTAACCGAACTGCGTCAGGCTCAGCACATTGCCATCGGGATCGGCGAACCATGCCACCGCCGCGCCGCCGCCGGGTGAGCTCCAGATGCCGTCATCGTCCTGCCCGAAGCCGGCATAGACTTTGAATTCCACCCCCTTGACCTTGAGCGCGCGGACTGCGGCTTTGATATCGCTGACATGCCAGCCCAGCACCGTCTGCCCCGTGCCGTGATGGCCGGGCAGATCGGTCAGCCGCAGCGGGGTGCGGTTGCCCAGGTCAAAAGTTATCGCATGGCTATCCTCACCCATCAGGCGCAGCCCCAGCACATCGGCATAGAACGGCTTGGCCAAAGCGCGATTGGCCGTCAGCACGAAGCAGATTGGCTGGGCAGCGGCAGGCAGGGTCATGGATCCAACTCCGTGATGAAATAACCGCTTAGCACGATTGGTCTCAATCGACACCACTTGGCGAAGCGTGTAAGGCGCAACCCATGACAGCGTTTCCGGCTACCCCGCTGCTCGACACCGTCGAGACTCCGGCAGATCTCCGCCAGCTTGCTCCCGGCCAGCTCCGCGCATTCGCGGATGAACTGCGAAGCGAAATGATCGCTGCGGTCGGGCAGACCGGCGGGCATCTTGGGTCAGGGCTTGGCGTGGTCGAACTGACGGTGGATCCATTATGTGTTCAACACGCCGGATGACCGGCTGGTGTGGGATGTTGGCCACCAGGCCTATCCGCACAAGATCCTGACCGGGCGGCGCGACCGGATCCGCACTCTGCGCCAGGGCGGGGGCCTGTCGGGCTTCACCAAACGCAGCGAAAGCGAATATGATCCGTTCGGCGCGGCGCATAGCTCCACCTCGATTTCGGCGGCGCTGGGCTTTGCCGTGGCCAACAAGCTGGCGGGCACTCCGGGCAAGGGTATCGCGGTAATAGGTGATGGCGCGATGAGCGCGGGCATGGCCTATGAGGCGATGAACAATTCGCATTTGGCCGGCAACCGGCTGGTGGTGATCCTCAACGATAATGACATGTCGATCGCGCCGCCGGTGGGCGGGCTTTCGGCCTATCTGGCGCGGCTTGTCTCCTCGCGCCCGTTTCTGGGCCTGCGCGAGATTGCCCGGCGTCTGTCGCGCAAATTGCCCGAGCCGCTGCACCGCGCTGCCAAGAAAACCGATGAATTCGCCCGCGGCATGGCAATGGGCGGCACCCTGTTTGAAGAGCTGGGGCTTTATTATGTCGGGCCGATCGATGGCCATAATATCGATCAGCTGATCCCGATTCTCGAAAATGTCCGCGATGCCGCCGAAGGCCCCTGCCTGATCCATGTCGTCACCCAAAAGGGCAAAGGTTATGCCCCGGCAGAAGCGGCGGCAGACAAATACCACGGCGTCCAGAAATTCGATGTTATCACCGGCGAGCAGGTCAAAGGCTCGGCCGGGCCGCCCGCCTATCAGAATGTGTTCGGGGCGCAGCTGGCCAAGGAGGCTGACACCGATCACAGGATTTGCGCGATCACCGCCGCGATGCCATCGGGCACTGGCCTGGATAAATTCGCCGCCGCGCACCCGGAACGCTTCTTCGATGTGGGGATTGCCGAACAGCATGGGGTGACTTTCGCCGCTGGCCTTGCTGCACAGGGGATGCGGCCGTTTTGCGCGATCTATTCAACCTTCTTGCAGCGCGCTTTCGATCAGGTTGTCCATGACGTCGCGATCCAGAACCTGCCGGTCCGGTTTGCAATCGACCGCGCCGGGCTGGTTGGCGCGGACGGCGCCACGCACGCGGGCAGCTTTGACATCACTTACCTTGCCACCCTGCCCAATTTCGTGGTCATGGCCGCTGCGGACGAGGCCGAACTGGTCCATATGACCCACACCGCAGCGCTCCACGATAGCAGCCCGATTGCCTTCCGCTATCCGCGCGGGAATGGCACTGGCGCGGTGCTGCCCGAGGTCGCTGAGCGGCTGGAAATTGGCAAGGGCCGGATCGTGAAACAGGGCACAAAAGTGGCGTTGCTCTCGCTCGGCACGCGGCTGGCCGAGGCGCTCAAAGCCGCCGAAAACCTTGAATCGCGCGGACTTTCCACCACGGTTGCGGACTTGCGCTTTGCCAAGCCGCTGGACGAGGCACTGATCCGCAAGCTGATGGCCGGCCACGAAGTGATCATCACCATCGAGGAGGGTTCGATTGGCGGGCTTGGCGCGCATGTCCTGACCATGGCAAGCGATGCCGGACTGCTCGATGCGGGGCTGAAAATCCGCACTATGCGGCTGCCCGATGTGTTCCAGGATCATGATTCGCCCGATAAGCAATATGACGAGGCCGGGCTGAACGCGCCGCAGATCGTCGATATGGTGCTATCCGCGCTGCGCCACAATTCGGCAGGCGTGGAAGTGGCGCGGGCCTGAGGGCTGCGAGGATAATGCCTGCAAGACGGTTAATTTTCGGCGTCGTGATCGGGATCGCGGTAAGCTATGCGATGATCCTGCCGGCGGTGTATCTGACCCAGCGCAGTCTGATCTTTCCTGCACCAGAGCATTTTTCGGATGTTCCCACCGGGTTTGATCAGGTCAGCCTGCGCACCGCTGATGGGCTTGATCTTGCCGCCGTCTATCGCCCCGCAGCACCCGGGATGCCGACCATCGTGTTCTTTCATGGCAATGGCGATAGCTGGACCGGATCGGCAGCGGCCACGGCGGCACTTGCCGAAGCATCCTATGGTGTGCTGGTGCCCGAATACCGTGGCTATGGCGGCAATCACGGCAAGCCGAGCGAGGCTGGGCTCTACAAAGACGGGCGGGCCGCGATCGCCTGGCTGAAGGCACGGGGGATCGGTAGCGACAGGCTGGTGCTGATTGGCAATTCGCTCGGTTCCGGGGTCGCAACGCAGCTGGCGCTCGATACCCGGCCCGCCGCGCTGGTGCTGGTCTCAGCTTTTTCGAGCCTGCCCGATGTTGTGATCGAAAAACTCACTTGGCTACCCGGTCGCTGGATGGTGAGCGACCGGTTTGATAATGCCGCCAAGATCGGCAGGATTACTGCGCCGGTGTTGATCCTGCATGGGACGATGGATGCGATGGTGCTGCCCGCGCAGGCGCAGCAGCTGGCTGCTGCAAATCCACGGGCCAAGCTGGTGCTGGTGCCAGGTTATGCGCATGAGCTGGCCTATGCGCGGCCCGCGCAGCAGATCGAAATTGAGTGGCTGCGATCAGTGCCGGGGCTTTATCCCACCCAGCGCCACAGCCCGGCGGGGATATAGGCCAGTGCCAGATGCGCCCAGGTGATCGCCAGCCATAGGCCAAGCGAGATCAGCCACAGCGCCGCGCCCGCCTTGCCCAGCTGCGCCCAGCGCGGCCAATAACTCGTCTTGGCCTCCCAGCTGGCCCAGTTCGCGCCCAATAGCGCTTCCTTCTTGCGGTCCTGCAGATGCGCGCCGACAAGGGCGAGAAACGCGATGCTGCCGACCATCACCAGGCTGCGCGGGGTCGGGCTGACGAGGATATGGGCCACGGCCCATAGCGCAAAGCCCCACATCATCGGATGGCGGGTAATGTGGAACACGCCGTGGACCGGCTGTTCTGCCAGCGCCGTCGCGCGCGGATCAGGCAGCGCCGGATTGCCGCGCAGCGAGCCGAGGAACAGGGTCAGCGCAATCAGGCTCAGCAGGCTTGCTGCCGCCCAGAACGCATTGCCGCTGCCATCCCACAGCGGGGTGCCGCCCGCACCGATCGTGCGAAAGGCCATGACCATCCACGCAAAGCTGGCCAGCGCCACGACCGAGTAAAGCGCCAGAAAGCCCGTCGGGCCCAGCGCCTTGACCACTGGTGCGCGCAAAGGGTGCGACAACGCAAAATGGGTGCCGATGAAGGTGACAGAGGCTGCAATCAGCGGGGTCAGGCTTTCATCCATTATCTGGCTCCTTAATCGCCGCCAGTCACGCGGCGGCTGGGCCTGGATGATCCTCTACCGCCCGGTCTTCCAGCGTATCGAGATGCATCCAGCGCTTTACGAAGGGCGAAACCACCAGCACCACCAGCGCGATGCCGATCGTGATCCAGCCGATCTTGCCATAGATCTCCAGCGTCAGCTCTTTGGACATCTCACCGCTTTCGCCGCCAGTTGCCTCGCCGATCTTGCCGGCCACGAAATTGCCGACTGCGGTCATGTAGAACCACGCGCCCATGATGAAACTGCCCAGATGCAGCGGGGCCAGCCGGGTCATCGCCGAAAGCCCGACGGGTGAGAGGCACAGCTCGGCGGTGGTGTGGATCAGATAGATCAGGAACACGAACAGCACCGGCGTCATCGCTTCGGGACCAACCGAATTGGCGCCCCAGACGAACACCAGGAAGCCGAAACCGACCTGGACCAGCGCCAGCCCGAACTTGGTCGGCGCCGACGGCTCAAGCCCGCGCTTGCCAAGCCATTGCCATAGACCGGCGAACAACGGAGCAAGCAGCACGATATAGATCGGGTTGATCGACTGGAACAGCGAGGTCGGCACACCAGCGCGATCGACATAGCGGTCGGTATAAAGCGACAGAGACCC
>JAYVKX010000131.1:0-2241 GCA_043768005.1 Novosphingobium sp.
GAAGCTGATGCTGCGGCTGATAATGCTGGCGCCGATGAAAATCAGCAGCGGCATGCCGATGAACCCGGCGGTGATGGTCAGCAGCTTGAACGGGATCGGGGTCGCGCCCTTGATCATGATGATCTCGGCCCCGTATTCGCGCAAATAGCAGGCTGCCTGGGGGAAGCTCTCGGTCAGGCCGAGCAGCCCTAGCAGCTGGGTGCCGACCGTATCGTAGAGCGCGTAGCCGATCGCGTAGCCGAGCAATCCGCCCAGCACCGAAGCCAGTGTGGCGACCAGCGCAAAGCGGATCGCGCGTTTCGGCTCGGCCAGGCACATCAGGCCCAGCAGCGGGTGCGGCGGAATCGGAAAGAAACTCGCCTCGACGAACGCGAACAGCGCCAGCCACCATTCCGCCTTGGGATGCGCGGCCTTGGCCATGGTCCAATCGTAAAGGCGGCGCAGCATCGTGTGTCCTTGGCAGGTGCGGAACCGTGCCGCTTTGTGCGGGCGCGGCGCGGACTGCAAGCGCCAAGCTTGAAAAGCGTTTAGCGTCCAAAATTGAATCCAGCCCAAACTCCGTTCGTCCTGAGGAGGCGTCTCGAAGCCGCGGGCTGAGGAGCCGTCTCGAAGGCGCCAGCGCCGCGCTTGGTGCTTCGAGACGAGCCTTCGACCCTTCGCTTCGCTCCGGGCTCAGTCTCTCCTCAGCACGAACGGGGTTTGGGATCGACAATGGAAACCCTACCGCTTGCGCCCTTCGACCAGCACCGCTTGTTGCCAGGCGCTCGGTGCTTTGTCGGTGCGGTGGATGCAGCCTGCCCAGCAACACGGCCGACGCTTGCCCTCGCGCAATTCCTCGCCGGTCCGGACGATCCGGCGCAGTCGGGTTTTGGCCTGCTTGGCATCGAGGGTCCAGCAGATGAATTCATTGCGGCCGAGCGGGGTCAGGCTTTGCCACAATGTCAGCAGCGCCGGATCGGCCTCGATCGCTTGGCGCAGGTCATCCGGCGCGCGGTGGACGGTGCCGTGGGAGAAGGCGTCTGCCATGCGCCCACGATAGGACTCCGCACAAGAGGCGGCAAGTCGATTAAATAACCGATATGGTTATTTGTGCTTGACATTGTCACGCTGTTTGGTTAGACAACAGGAAGATCGCGATGGACCGATTCGACAGCGGCCTTCACCCTCACCACAACTTCAGGACAAACCATGGGCAAGACGACTCAGACGTCGTCGGGCGACGCTGCGTCGCCTGGCGCGAGGCCAAAGCGTTTCAACAAGAAGAAGACCCTGTGGATCACGCCGCAACTGCTCGTTGAAGAAGATGGTCCGGTCAATACGCACTGGCGCACATTCTTTCTCGATGCCCTGGTTGCGACTTCGAATGTCACGGCAGCGTGCAAGGTCGCTGGCGTAGCGACCAGTCGCGCCTACCAGACCAGACAGGGCGATGCGGCGTTTGCGGCGCAATGGCAGTCGGCGCTGGTGCAGGGCTATGACCACCTGGAAATGGAACTGCTCGCCTATCTGCGCAACCCCGATCCGGATGTGAAGATGGACGTCGCCGGAGCGATCCGGCTGCTGACCATGCACCGGGAAACCGTGGCCCGTCAGCGCGCGGTCGATGACCGGCGGGGCGAGCGTGAAGTGCTCGAATCGCTCGACGCAATGATCGAGGCCATGCGTCAGCGACGCATGGCCAACGCCTTGACCGTCGCCCTGCCACCGCCCGATTGTGGTCAGGAATAGTAATGGACGCACAGCGCACCGGCGGCGGTGCTTTACTGGCCAACTGTTCGCCGGAAGAACGCCAGGCAGAACTGGAGCGCCTGAGCGATGCCCAGCGCCGGGCCATGCCCACGCGCTGGCGTCACTGGGCGCATCCGGGGCAGGTGCCGCCGTCCTGCCATTGGGCGACCTGGCTGATCATGGCAGGTCGAGGCTTCGGGAAGACCCGAGCGGGTGCAGAATGGGTGCGGTTCATCGCCGAAGAAACGCCCACCGCGCGCATCGCGCTCGTCGCCGCCTCGTTTGGGGAAGCGCGCACGATCATGGTGGAAGGCGACAGTGGTCTCCTGGCCATAGCACCGCCGGCCAATCGTGCGCGGTTTGAGCCGTCGCGGCGGCTTTTGACCTGGCCAAACGGAGCGCAGGCCATGCTCTATTCTGCCGGGGAGCCGGAAAGCCTGCGCGGTCCCCAACACAGTCACGCGTGGTGCGACGAAATCGCGAAGTGGGATAACGCCAGTGGCCGGGCCATCG
>JAYVKX010000132.1:0-10579 GCA_043768005.1 Novosphingobium sp.
CGCGCTTGCCAGCCCGCGCGGCTGCGCGCAAGCTGCGGCAAAGGATGAAGCCGCTGGAATTTACCACTTGGGCACTTTGTGCTTGCGGGCATCTACCCAGGCGTTTAATCGCTCGGTTAAATAACTATCGAGGAGCACCCCATGGCCGACGCTTATATCATCGACGCTGTCCGTACCCCGCGCGGGATAGGCAAGCCCGGCAAGGGTGCACTTTCGCACCTTCACCCCCAGCACCTTGCCGCAACGGTGCTGAAGGCGATCAAGGACCGCAACAATCTTGATACCGCGACGGTGGATGACATCATCTGGTCAACCTCTACCCAGAAGGGCAAGCAGGGCGGCGATCTGGGCCGGATGGCGGCGCTGGCGGCGGGCTATGACACCAAGGCCAGCGGCACCACGCTTGATCGGTTCTGCGGCGGCGGGATCAGCTCGGTCAATTTCGCAGCGGCAACGGTCATGTCAGGTATGGAAGATTGCGTTTTCGCCGGCGGAACCGAAATGATGAGCTACACCTCGGCAATGGGCGCGGAAGAAGCCAATGCCGGGATCAAGCCGCTGGGCATGGGTTCGGGCAATGCGGCGCTCAATGAAATCCACCCCCAGTCGCACCAGGGCGTTTGCGGTGATGCGATTGCCGCGCGTGAAGGGATTGGCCGGCATGAGCTGGATGCGCTGGCACTGGTCAGCCAGGAACGCGCCGACCGTGCGATCCGCGAAGGCCGGTTCGATAAATCGCTGATCACTGTTTACAACGATGATGGCTCGGTAGCACTGGATCACGAGGAATTCCCCCGCCCTGAAACCACCGCCGAGGGCCTGGCTGCGCTGAAGGCCAGCTTTGATGGCATCGCCGATTTCGATCTGGGCGGCGGAACCACCTTCCGCAAGCAGATCACCCGCCGTTATCCCGAACTCGAATGGAAGGGCGTCCATCATGCCGGCAACAGCTCGGGCGTGGTCGATGGTGCAGCCGCACTGCTGATCACCTCGAAAGAATATGCCGACAAGCACGGCCTCAAGCCGCGCGCGCGCATCGTCGCCTATGCCAATCAGGGCGATGATCCCACGCTGATGCTCAACGCTCCGGTTCCGGCAGCGGAAAAGGTGCTGGAAAAGTCTGGCCTGACCACCGCTGATATCGATGTGTGGGAAATCAACGAGGCGTTTGCGGTGGTTGCTGAAAAGTTCATCCGCGATCTGAAGCTTGATCGCAACAAGGTGAACATCAACGGCGGCGCCTGTGCGCTTGGCCACCCGATCGGGGCGACCGGATCGATCCTGATCGGCACCGCGCTGGACGAACTGGAACGCTCAGGCGGGCGTTATGGGCTGGTTACGATGTGCGCTGCTGGCGGCATGGCTCCGGCGATCATCATCGAACGGCTCTGACATCAGCGCCGGACAAACAAGCAGTGCGGGCCGTGCTGAGGCCTGCCCTGCTTGTTGTGCCGTGATGTGCTAGGCTGAGGCTTCGGTGCAGGCGCTAGCCAGAATATCCAGACCTTCGTCGATCATGGCATCGGAAATGGTCAAGGCCGGCAAGAACCGTATAACATTGGCGCGGATGCCGCATGACAGCAGGATCAGTCCCTTGTCAGCGGCAATGCGCACCACGCGCTGCGTCAGCGCCGGGTCGGGCCGGTTGGCATCGCCGCCTTCAACCAGTTCCAGCGCGATCATCGCGCCAAGATTGCGTACCTCGCCCACACAAGACAAACGGTTATCCTCGCGCAGTTTCCTCAGCCGTGCAGCGAAACGCTCGCCAATCTCGATAGCGCGCTCGCACAGCCGCTCCCGCTCGATGATATTGAGCACTGCATGACCCGCCGCGCAGCCGATTGGCGAGCCGCCATAGGTGCCGCCCAGCCCGCCCGGGGTCGGCGCGTTCATTACTTCGCGTTTGCCAACCACCCCTGAGATCGGAAAGCCGCCGGCCATCGCCTTGGCTATGGTAATCATATCCGGCTCGATCCCGGCGTATTCGGTGGCGAACATCTTACCGGTACGGGCAAAGCCGGTCTGGATTTCATCGCAGATCAGGCAGATGCCGTGCTGATCGCACAGCTTGCGCAAGGCCTGCATGAATGCGGGTGATGCGGCATAGAAACCGCCTTCGCCCTGCACCGGCTCAATGATGATCGCGGCGACACGCTCTGGCTCGACATCGGCCTTGAACAAGGCATCCAGCGCGGCGAGTGAGGCTTCTTCGGTGACGCCATGATAGGGAATTGGAAAGGGGATATGATAGATTTCACCCGGCAAGGGGCCAAAGCCGACCTTGTAGGGCACGACTTTTCCGGTCAGAGCCATACCCATCATGGTGCGGCCATGGAACCCGCCCTTGAACGCGATAACCGCGCTGCGCCTGGTATGGGCCCGGGCGATCTTGATTGCATTTTCAACCGCTTCGGCCCCGGTTGAGAGGAAAATCGTCTGCTTTTCCGACGGACCTGGGGCCAGGCGGTTAAGCCGTTCAGCCAGGGTGACATAGCTTTCATAGCCATTGACCTGGAAGCAGACGTGGCTGAAGCGATCGAGCTGGGCCTTGACCGCGCCGATCACTTCTGGATGGCTGTGCCCGGTGTTGCAGACGGCGATGCCGGTTGCGAAATCGATGAAACGGTTGCCCTCAACATCCCAGATCTCGCTGCCCACCGCGCGATCGGCAAAATTGGGATGCAGCGTACCAATCCCGCGCGGAACACTGTGCCCGCGCCGCTCAAGCAAATCGTGATTAGTGGCCAAAACGCTTACTCCTTCAGGCTCCAAGGCCGCTCATCAGCATATATTTGATCTCGAGATAATCCTCGATCCCGTAACGCGAACCTTCCCGGCCGATGCCCGATTGCTTGACCCCGCCAAACGGCGCGACTTCGGTCGAGAGGATCCCGTCGTTGATCCCGACCATTCCGTATTCAAGCTGTTCGGCAACGCGCCAGATCCGTCCGATGTCCCGCGAATAGAGATAGGCGGCGAGGCCGAAGGGCGTATCGTTGGCGATCGCGATGGCTTGCTGTTCCGTCTCAAAGCGGATCAGCGGCGCAACTGGGCCAAAGATCTCTTCCTGCGCGATATCCATGGCATTGTTGACGTTGGCGAGGATGGTCGGTTCATAGAAGGCACCGCCCAGCGCATGGGGTTTGCCGCCCAGCACCAGCTTGGCCCCGGCAGCGATGGCACTTTTGACCAGCGCATCGACTTCATCGCAGGCCTTGACGTGGATTAACGGCCCGAGAGTGACCCCATCCTCATTGCCAGCGCCCACGTTGAGCGCGCGTACTGCCGCAGCCAGTTTTTCAGCAAAGGCATCATGGACGCCAGACTGGACCAAAATCCGGTTGGCGCAGACACAGGTCTGGCCGGCATTGCGGTATTTGGACGCCATCGCACCAATGACTGCAGCATCAAGATCGGCATCATCAAACACGATAAATGGCGCATTTCCGCCCAGTTCAAGGCTGACCCGCTTCACCGTGCTGGCGCATTGTTCCATCAGCAGCTTGCCGACTGCGGTCGAACCGGTGAACGAGAGTTTGCGGACGATGTTACTCGACGTCATGGCCCCGCCAATATCGCGGCTGCGCCTGCCCGTGACGACATTCAGAACCCCGCGCGGGATCCCCGCCCGGTCAGCCAGTTCAGCCAAGGCGAGCGCGGACAGCGGAGTTTCGGCGGCAGGCTTGATCACGATGGTGCAGCCAGCGGCCAGAGCGGGCGCAGCCTTGCGGGTGATCATCGCATTGGGGAAGTTCCACGGGGTGATCGCAGCGACCACCCCGATCGGCTGCTTGATCACCACGATCCGCTTGTCTCCCGCAGCAGAGGGGATGACATCGCCGTATACCCGCTTGGCTTCTTCGGCGAACCATTCGATGAACGAGGCACCATAGACCACCTCACCGCGCGAGTCAGCCAGAGGCTTGCCCTGCTCCTCGGTCATGATCCGGGCCAGATCCTCCTTGTGTTCCAGGATCAGCTCGAACCAGCGGCGCAGGATCGCGGCACGCTCCTTCGCCGGGCGCTTCTTCCAGTCCGGCATGGCCGCCTCAGCTGCTGCAATCGCCGCTTCAGTTTCTTCCCGGCCAAGATCTGCGACCATGGCAATAACCGCGCCGGTGGCTGGGTTCTTGACCTCGAATTGCCGCCCGTCCGGGGCCACCCATTGGCCATCGATATAGGCGGCTGACCTGAGCAGATCTGCGTCCTGAAGTTGCATGCGCTTGCCTACCTTCCTGAAAATCCTTTGCTCTGCGCGCTGATCAGAGAGCGCGGAGCAAAGGTTCGGCCTCGTTGAGGGACTTCCTGATTTTGCCCACCAGCTCGTCAATCTGATCGGTCGTGATGATCAGCGGCGGGCACATCACGATGCTGTCACGGATCGCACGAACCATCAGACCGTTGGCGATGCACAGATCGCGCACCTTGGGCCCGGCGTTGCCTTCGCTGCCGCCAAAACGGGCGCCGCTGGCCTTGTCTGCCACGATTTCCACAGCGCCGATCAGTCCGGCAGAGCGAACCTCGCCTACCAGAGGGTGCTCGCTGAGCTTGGCCAGCGCCTTGGCCAGATAGGGTCCGGTTTCCGAGCGGGTCCGTTCAACCAGCCCTTCACGCTCGATAATCTCGATATTGCGCAGCGCTACGGCAGCGGCGACCGGGTGGCCGGAATAGGTAAAGCCGTGGACGAAATCACCGCCGGTCTTCATCACCTTGACGATTTCTGCAGAGACGGCGACTGCGGAGATCGGCAGATAGCCCGAGGACAATCCCTTCGCCATCGCAATGATATCAGGCTTCACACCTACAGTTTCATGCCCCCACATATTACCGGTGCGCCCGAAGCCGCAGATAACTTCATCACAGATCAGCAAAATGCCGTATTTGCGGCAGATCGCTTCTACCTGCGGCCAATAATTGGCAGGCGGGATGATTACACCGCCGGCACCCTGGATCGGTTCGCCAATGAAGGCGGCGACATTCTCTGGACCGACTGCCAGGATCCGCTCTTCGATAGCCTGCGCGCAAGCGGTGCCAAACTCTTCCGGGCTCATCTCGCGCCCTTCGCCATACCAATAGGGCTGGCGGACATGCTCGATCCCCGGGATCGGCAAATCACCTTGGGCGTGCATCATCTTCATGCCGCCAAGCGAAACGCCTGCGACAGTGGAGCCGTGATAGGCATTCCACCGGCTGATGAAGATCGAACGCTTTGGCTCGCCCTTGAGCTTCCAATAGGTCCGCACCATCCGGAAAATCGTGTCATTCGCTTCCGAACCCGAAGCGTTGAAGAACACGTGCGGCAGGCGGTTCTGGGTCAGGCTGGCGATTTTGTGGGCCAGCATTACCGTCGGCGGCGTCGCAGTCTTGAAGAAGGTGTTGTAGAACGGCAGTTCCTTCATCTGTTCAGCCGCGACATCGGCCAGCTCGCTGCGGCCATAGCCGACATTGACGCACCATAGCCCTGCCATCCCATCAAGGATGCGGTTGCCTTCGCCATCGATGATGTAGCAACCTTCAGCGTGGGTAATGATCCGGCTTCCGCCAAGATCCTCAATCTCCTGCCAATCAGACTGGGCAGGAAGGTGATGCGCAATATCAAGGCGCTTCAGTTCGGCGATATCGTAATTGCGGGGCATGGGGGTTTTCCCTTGAAAAATGACAGGCGGGCTATGAACAAGCCGGTCCGATCAGGGCGAAAAACACAGCCGCGCCAGATAGCGGTTAAATCTGGTAATTCGTGAACTCATTGCCATTCGCCCCTTAGCGCAGCGCCAAGCAGACGGAAATAGGTCTGGCTTTCGGGGTATCTTGCGGTTTGCCATTCGGGATGCCACTGAACGGCCAGCACCGGCGCTCCAGATAGCGTGGCCGAATAGGCCTCGATCAGTCCATCCTCTGCCCGGGCTTCAACTTGAAGCGGCACGGCAAGATCGCCAATACCCTGATAGTGGACCGAATTCACAGTCAAACCAGCCTGGCCATATGCTGATGCCAGCCGGCCTCCATTGACCAGCGAAACCTGGTGCAGATGATCGAACATCGTATCGAAGCTGACCTCATCGGCCGCATGATGTGGCAGAAATTCGGGATTGACCGACACATCACGACGCAGAGTGCCGCCCAGCGCAACGTTAATCTCTTGAAAGCCGCGGCAAATCCCGAACACCGGCTTACCCGCATCGATCATCCGGTGAACCAGACTTAGGGCAATTTCATCGCGCGGCGGATCAAACGGACCCACGCCGCCTTCATCCCGATAATGCTGCGTTTCGATATTGGATGGGCTGCCGGTCAGCAGCACACCATCAAGCCGCGGGACAACCTCTGCCGCGTCCATCAAACCCTGCAACGAAGGGACCAGCAGCGCAGCTACATCGGCATAGGTCATACTGGCGCGCACATAACGCTCCATCACCGCCTGCGCGGGTGCCGTCTCGACGATACGATTGCAACAGATGATGCCCAGAACGGGGCGCGCGCGCATGTGCCGGCTCCTAATATTTGATCATGATATGGCGAGGCGAGGTATAGTGCTCAAGGCAGAAAATCGAAAGATCCGAGCCATAGCCAGACGATTTGAAGCCGCCGTGGGGCATTTCGGTGGCGTTGACGCCGTGGGTGTTGATCCAAGTTACACCGTATTGCAGCAGCGCTGCCATGCGCGATGCCTTCGCAATATCTCGGGTCCAGATGGACGAGGCGAGGCCATATTCACTGTCATTGGCCCAGGCCAGAACCTGATCCGCATCGTTGAACCTTGTGACCGATACAACCGGACCAAACACCTCGCGCCGAACGATTTCATCCTCATTACTCGCTCCGGCAATCAAGGTCGGCTCGTAGAAAAAGCCAGGCAGATCAGAGGCTTTACCGCCCGTTACCAGCTCAGCCGAACTATCCCGAACCGCGCGCTGAACAAAGCCATCCACCCGGTCGCGCTGCCGCGAGGTAATCAGCGGGCCCAGCACAGTGCCGGGCGTAGCCGGATCACCCATGGCAATCTTGCCAATTCTAGCCGCCAGCGCCTCGATCAATTTGTCGTATATTCCCGCCTGCGCATAGATTTTGCAGGCCGCCGTGCAATCTTGCCCCGCATTGTAATAGCCGGCCTCGGCAATTGTATCGACGGCAGCATCAAGGTCTGCATCGTCGAACACAATCACCGGAGCCTTGCCGCCAAGTTCGAAATGGGTGCGCTTGATGGTGGGGGCGACCAGCTCCATCACCTGCCGCCCGGTGACAATATCCCCGGTCAGCGAAACCATCCGCACCAACGGATGCGCAACCAATTTCGCCCCGACATCGCCGCCATTGCCGGTCACCACATTGACCACGCCCGCTGGCAGGAATTCGGCGCAGATCCTGGCCAGGGCCAGGGCAGTGAGCGGGGTATGTTCGGACGGTTTGAGGACCACGGTATTGCCGACCGCAATCGCGGGCGCAATTTTCCACGCGGCCATCATCAGCGGATAGTTCCACGGCGCGATCCCGACGACCACGCCGAGCGGATCGCGCCGCTGCATTGAGGTATAGCCCGGCCCGCGATATTCGCCCGCAGGCAGCCCAGTCATGGTCCGTGCTGCACCTGCAAAAAAACGGAATACATCAACCGTATTTGCCACATCGACATTGCGCGCATCACCGATCGGCTTGCCGCAGTTGAGCATTTCCAGCTGGGCCAGCTCTTCACTGCAACTGGCAATCCGATCGGCGATGGCAAGCATCCGGACTGATCGTTCGCGCGGGGTCATCGCAGACCATGCACCAAAGGCGTGCTGAGCTGATTGAACCGCCAGATCGATTTGTGCCGAGCTGGCGCTGGCAAGATCGGCTATCTGTTCGCCAGACGCCGGGTTTACCACGGGTTCTGGCGCATTGGCGCCAGCGGCTTCCTTGCCATCAATGAAGACGCTTGCGAATTGGGTCATTGCAACACTCATGCTAAATGGCGGAATTCTGCCCTAGGCGTGAAAGACTGTGGGCAAAAATATGAAATTCGCAGCTCATGGCATCGGAATTCCCGATGCCACTCGGCCATCAATGAACTGCAATCAGGCGAGCAGGATCACGACACTCGACGGGTGCCAGCAAATCGACACCTTCTCATCCCAGGTGAACTCCTCCTGATCAGCCCGGAACAGGTTCGCCCGTGACACCCGGATGAGCCGGCCGCTTTCAAGTTCGACTTCATAATGGGTGCAATCGCCAAGATAGGACATGCCCTTGATCCTGCCGTTAGCAAGATTATGCCCTTCGGGCGCATCGCGCACTTCAGCCATGCCCCGGCGGCACAGGTTCATCTTTTCTGGCCGGATTGCGGCCCAGACATTGGCCTCGTGCGGCCCGGTGACACCATGGTTGATATAAATCCTGCCCACCTCCGGGCTATCAACCACCGCGCGTTCAGGCTCATCAACGGTGAGCTTGCCTTCGAAGATATTCACCGATCCGATGAAGTCCGCCACAAACCGATTGGCCGGGAATTCATAAAGATCTGATGGCTTGGCCAGCTGGGCAACCTGCCCCTTGTTGACCACACCTATCCGGCAGGCCATCGACAATGCCTCGTCCTGATCGTGGGTCACGGTAACGAAAGTGATCCCAACTTTTTCCTGCAGCTCGGCCAGCTCAAACTGCATCTGCGCCCGCAGCTTGGCGTCAAGCGCGGAGAGCGGTTCATCCAGCAGCAGCACCTTGGGCCGCATGACCAGGCTGCGCGCCAGCGCGACCCGCTGACGTTGCCCGCCAGACAGTTGATCCGGCATCCGCGCGGCCAACCCGTCCAGCTTGACCAGCGCGAGCGCTTCTTCAACCCGCAAGGCTATTTCGGATTTCGCGGTGCCGGCAATCTTCAGCCCATAGCCCACATTGTCGACCACGCTCATGTGCGGGAAGACGGCGTATGATTGGAACACCATGTTGACCGGGCGCTTGTTGGGCGGAACCCCTGCCATATCCTGCCCATCGATCAGGATCTGGCCCTCTGTCGGCAGCTCAAATCCCGCGATCATGCGCAGTAGGGTGGTCTTGCCGCAGCCCGAGGGGCCGAGCATGACAAAGAATTCCCCGGCCAGAATATCCAGCGAGATATCGTCCACCGCGACCATATTGCCGAAGCGCTTGGTAACGTTCCGGATCTGGATGATGGGCGTGGTCATGGATGGGTTCCTGTCTCACCCGCGATGTCCTGCAGCTTGAGCGCAATCGCGGTGAGGATGATGGTCAAAAGGATCAGCAGCGAGGAAACGGCGTTGACTTCGGGCGTTACAGAGAACCGGACCATCGAATAAACCTTTACCGGAAAGGTAACGGTGTTTGGTCCGCTGGTGAAAAACGTGATCACGAAATCATCGAGGCTAAGCGTGAAGGCCAGCAGTGCGCCTGCGATCAGCCCTGGTTTCATATGCGGGATCAGTACATCCCGAAACGCCTGCCATTCACTAGCACCCAGATCCTTGGCCGCCTCCTCTTCCTCGCGGTTGAAGCTGGAAAGCCGGGCGCGGACGACCATGGTAACGAAGGGGAAACAGAAGGTGATATGGGCGATGGTAATCGCGCTCAGGCTTAGCGGCCAGGGCAAGTTAGTTGGCCAGCCAATCGCTGCGAAGAACATCAGCATGGCCACGCCCATACAGATTTCCGGAACTACGATCGGCAGGGATAGCGCGCCTTCAACGCCGGCCTTTGCCGGAAACCGGAACCGCCACAGCATCACGGCAGCGAGCGACCCCAGGACCAGGCTGGCGAGTGTCGCGAGAAAGGCAATGGTCAGCGAATTGCCCAGCGCCGCCATCAAGGCCTCGTTCTTGAACACTTTGCCGTAGTACTTCAGCGTAAAGCCGCGCCAGACGACATTGGCCTTGCTGTCGTTGAAGCTGAATACAAACAGCACCAGCAGCGGGGTGTAGAGGAAGATCGTGACGGCCCCGAGCCAGCTGCGCATCCACAGCCGCTTGTTGTAATCGAGCGGGGCGATCTGCTTGCGGGTATTGCGGCTCATCGTAACGCTTCCGCCTTGCGATTGCGCAGTGCCTGCAGCGCAATCAGGATGAAGGTTGCATACATCAGAACGAACGACAGCGCCGATCCGAATGGCCAGTCATTGGCCCGTTTGAACTGACGTTCGACCACGTTGGCGATCATCTGGCTATCGGTGCCGCCCATCAGATCCGGAGTCAGATAGGCGCCAAGCGCGGGAACGAAGGTGATGATCAAACCGGAAATGATGCCCGGCGCTGCAAGCGGGATGACTACCCGGTTGATCGTGGTCCAATGGCCTGCACCAAGATCCAGGCTCGCCTCGATCAACGATCGGTCAAGCCGGTCCAGCGCGGCATAAAGCGGGAGGACCATGAACGGCAAATGGACATAGACCAGCCCGAAAATCACCGCAAAATTGTTATAAAGCAGGGGCAGCGGCTCAAACTGCGGTATCGGCCCAGCCCCCACCAGCAAGGCCACCGCGCTCACCTTGCCCCAGCACCATTCAAGCAGCTGGTTTATCACCCCTTTGGTGCCGAGCAGCGAGAGCAAGGCATAGGTGCGGACCAGCAGATTGGTCCAGAATGGCAGCATGATC
>JAYVKX010000133.1:0-2478 GCA_043768005.1 Novosphingobium sp.
GAAACCGTGGCCAAGCAGAATGCCGGAATTGCCGAGATTGCAGAGGGTATGCTCGCCCCCCATGCCGATGTGCTGAACGCCGCAGACCGGGCCCGGTTCGATGCCGCACTGGCTAAGCTTAAGCTTGCGGTGGGCGAACAGCAGCGCTGGCTGGATGAAGTACTGGTTCCCGGCGCCAAGGGCGATTTCCGGCTGGGCACAAAACTTTATGACCAGAAGATGCGCTTTGCCCTGTTGTCCGACATTACCCGGCCGCAGCTGAAAGCACTGGCGCTGAAGGCCAAGGCCGATACCCGCGCGGAGATGTATGCGTTGTCGCTGCGGGTGCTGGGTGCCGCTGCACCCACCGCGCGCCTTCCCGGCAACCCGTCCGCAATCGAACAGCAAGTTACAATCGAGGCGGCGCTGGCGCTGTCCTATGCCAAACGCCCGGTCCGCGCCGATCTGGAAAACCGCGCCCGTGAAACCCTGGCGCAGGCGACCGATTTCGTCCGCGCCAAAGGCTTTATCCGCATGCCCGATGGTCCGGTGAAAGTCATCACCATGCCCAAATTCCAGCAGGGCAATTCGGTGGCTTACAATGATCCGCCGGGGCCGCTGGAACGCGGCCAGCAGAATTTCTACGCCGTCTCACCCATCCCGGACGAGTGGAGTGATACGCAGGCGACCTCGTTTTTGTCGGAATATAATGATTACATGATCCATGATCTGAGCATCCATGAAGCGATGCCGGGGCATTATCTGCAGCTCGATCACTCTAACCGTTCACCGTCGGTATTGCGGGCGGTGCTGGGATCGGGGCCGTTCATCGAAGGCTGGGCGGTTTATGCTGAAGGGGTGATGAAGGACGAAGGCTATCTTGGCGGTGATCCGCTTTTCCAGCTGACCGTCCTCAAGATGCGGCTGCGTTCGGTCACCAATACGCTGCTCGACATCGGGATGCAGACCGAAGGGATGAGCCGCGATCAGGCGATGGCGCTGATGATGCAAGGGGCCTTTCAGCAGGAACGCGAGGCGGCGGGAAAATGGATCCGCGCCAGCCTCTCATCGGTTCAGCTGCTCAGCTATTTCACCGGCTATGAGGAACACCGCGCGATGCGGGCCGAGGCAGAGCGGCGCTGGGGCAAAGGCTTCACCATGCGGCGCTATCATGATGCGGTGCTGTCCTATGGTTCGCCGCCGTCAAAATATGTCCGCGCGCTGTTGTTTGGATTGCCTGTGCATTAGTCCCTGATCGGGACGGACGCGGGCTTGCAATGCGCGAATCTGCCTATAATCTCCGCGCCATTAAACCCCGGTGCCCAGGCATTTCCCTGCGCCGCACCGTTTGTGGAGGCAATCGATAATGCCAAGAAATGCAAACACTTCTACCACGGCAGAGCCAACCCTGATGAGTGCGAAAGACGCTTTTGCGCAGGGCTATGATCCGTTTGAACTGCTTGGCCGGGACCGGCTGGAAAGCTTTAGCATCAGCACTGTCCGGCCGCTTTCATACAACCTCGATAACTATGTCGGCACAACGTATCGTGACAAGCCGGTGGCTGATCTGGATGCGGTAATCGCGCATATCGATTCGGGCACAATCGCCCCTGCGCCCAATCGCATCATCACCTATTCCTTCCTCGATAAATATTCGCTTGTCGGCGTGTTCAACAATCCGCAGTTCGGCTTCACCTCGGATTACAATGTCTCGCCGTTCAGCGCTGCCCAGGCGGCCGAAGCGCGTCAGTCAATCCAGTTCTGGGATGATCTGGTCGCCGTCAGCTTTGTTGAAAAACGCGGCACCGGGGCAGATATCCAGTTCGTCAACAGCTGGGATCCGGCACAGGCCTATGCCTATTATCCAGGGCCCCAGGGCTATAAGTTCCAGAGCGACGTGTTCATCGCCGATCCGCGGATCAATTCGACCAACAACTGGCTCGATCTTGGCGGCTATGGTGCGACCACGCTGATCCACGAAATTGGCCACACCCTCGGTCTGTCGCATCCGGGCAATTATAACTATGATCCAGCACTGGATCTGACTTACGCAAACTATGCCGAATATGCGCAGGATAGCACCCAGTATACGATCATGTCCTATTGGGATGAGAGAGATACCGGGGCCAACAATCGCAATTGGCTGACCCTGCAGAATGGCAATCCGCAATCGCCGTTGCTGCATGATATCCTGACTATCCAGGCGAAATATGGGGCCGATCCAACCACCCGCACCGGTGACACCACCTATGGCTTCAATTCAAACGCCGGGCGTGACATCTTCGATTTCACGGCCAACAAGTTTCCGTTCCTGTCGGTTTATGATGCGGGCGGGAATGATACGATTGACCTGTCCGGGTTCAAGGCTGGCAACTTCCTTGATCTCCATGCCGGATCGTTCAGCTCGATCGGGCAGGCAATCCCCACGCTGGCTGAAATCACCGCAGCGCGGATTGGGCTGGGTCAGACACTGGGCTTCACCCTGTCGGTACGCACCCA
>JAYVKX010000134.1:0-5432 GCA_043768005.1 Novosphingobium sp.
GCACCGATCACCCCGGCACCGACCACCCCGCTGCCAATCAGCACCGATCGCCGAGACATTATTGCCATGTTGGCTTCTCCCACATTCAGGATTCGCGCGCCGCCATGAAGCGGATAAGCGCCCCATAGTCATGCGCCGTGCATGAAAAACATTGCCCACCGGCCGGCATCCCGCGCAGACCGCTGACCGCGTTCTTCAGCAATTCGGCCTCGCCCTTGGTCCAGCGCGGATCCCACGCCGTCCGATCACCGGTCAGCGGTGCGCCTGTATCCTGCACCGTGTGGCAGGATTTGCAGGATTGCTGGTAAATCCTGGCCAGGCGCAAGTCTGTGGGCCTCAGCGCCGCGCTTTGCTGGGGCGTCAGCGGCTTGGGCGGTGGTTCAGACTGACAGGCAGCAAGGGCGAGTGCCGCCAGGATGATCGGCACGCGCATTGTCAATACTCCAGCTTGAACTCGACCCCGAACATGCGCGGCTCGCCCTGGAATTGTTCGATCAGGCCAAAGTCGGACAGGTCCACGGCATAATTGATATATTTCCTGCGCGTCAAATTTCGCGCGAATACCGCCGCTTCCCATCGCCCATTGCCCGATTTCAGCCCAGCGCGCGCGCCAATCAGCCAGTAGCCTGCCTGCGACAATAGCGGATTATTGTCAGTCGAGAAGAACTGCTGGCTGCGATAGGAGAACGAAGGTTGCAGGGTAAGCGCCATGCCCGATCGGGCTAGCGGAATTTCATAGCTCGCCAGCCCGCTGAAGGTCAGCTTGGGGGACAGCGCCAGCCGGTTGCCCGAAAGATCGGTGCCCGCGCTGATGAAATTCTTGATCTGCGTATTGAGCAGGCCAAGATTGAGAGTCACATCCAGATGCGCGGCGGGCTTTGCGATCAGCTCAACCTCGGCGCCATAGATTGCAGCATTGGCGGCATTGTCGAGCAATTGCAGCGGCAGCGCGCCGGTGTTGATCAGCGTATAGAGCTGAAGGTTCTTGTAGTCATAATGAAAGGCTGCCGCGTTGAGCCGCGCATGACCATCGAACAATGTCGATTTGATCCCGACCTCATAGGCGGTCAGCGTCTCTTCATCATAGGGCTGAGCCTGAACCGCCGCTTCCGCAGGATCAAAACTCAGGAAGCCACCATTGAAACCACCGCTTTTGAAGCCGGTGGAAACGCTGGCATAGACCATCACCCGATCGGCGATGTCATAATCGGCCCCTAGCTTGAACGAGCCATTCTTGAACGTGGCGCGATTTGAAAACGCATAGATCGGCAGCACCCCGCCCGGGATGGGCGAACCGCCGATAATGGCATCTTCGAACTGGCCTGCGGCGGTGAAGCGCTTTTTCTCGTAATTATAACGCCCGCCCAAAGTGACGCGCAGTCCCGGAGCCAAGGTATATTCGGCTTGCCCGAACACTGCGGCAGCCTCGGTGGTTTGTCGGTTAAGCGACCGGGCGAAGAGCACGGGCGCACCGCCGGTTGAATCGCCCGCAGGGTCTGCGCCGCCGCCGGGTGTCAGCCCCCGCAACTCGCGGAACAGATCGACCGTCTGATCCTGTACCAGCACTTCGTTCAGATAATAGGCACCGACCACCCAGTTGAGCCGATCGCCATCACCTGCCAGGCGAAGCTCCTGCGTGAAAGTGTTGGAGTGAACGCCATAATCGATCGTGATGATATTGAGCGGGCTCGCATCAGTATCCTCGCGGTGTAGTTTGGCATTGTAATCATAGGCCGAGATCGCGGTCAGCGTGATCGCGCCAAGCGTCCAGTTGAAGCGCGCCGATCCGCCCCAGTTTTCCACTTCGAGCCGCTCGCTGCGATCATAGGCACCGTCGTAGTACCCGGGCGGGCTGACATAGCCCAGAACATTGCCGCACTGCCCCGCCGCAATCGCGGGCGCTGCGCAAGGCGAGGTGAAGCCGGTCGCCGGATCGAGCAGGCCAAGGCTGCGGTATTGCGGCGATCTGACATCGACGCGGCCGCCGTGGAAATTGAACAGCGCTTCGAAATTCTCGCCAAGATCGGCGGCAAGCAACCCACGCAAGGCAAAGCTGCCCGATCCGTTCTCGCGCCGACCGGTCAGCAGATTGTGGATGTAGCCGTTCGAATGGTCGATGGTTGCCGCCAGCCGGCCCCGCACCCCCTTGGCCAACGCTCCACCGATTGCGGTCTCGGCCTTGACCGCACCAAACGAGCCATATGACGCCTGAAACCGCGCCTTGAATTGATCGGTCGGCTTGGCTGAAATGAAGTTGATCGCACCCCCCGTGGCATTGCGGCCATAAAGCGTCCCCTGTGGCCCCTTCAGAACCTCAACCCGTTCCAGATCGAATATCTGGAAGGTCTGCGCTCCGGGTGAACTGACATAAACCTCATCGACATAGATGCCGTTGGGGCCGGCATTGTTCGAATTGGTGTCGCTCAGCCCGACGCCGCGAATATAGATCAACGGCTGGTTACCAGCCCCGCCGGGCAGGCCGATTTCCAAATTGGGCACGATTGCGGCGATGTCCGAACTGGATTTGATCCCAAGGTTGGAAATTGTCTCACCCGAAAATGCGGTAACCGCAACCGGCACGTTTTGCAGGTTCTGCTCGCGCTTCTGGGCGGTAACTATGATTTCCTCAATCGTCTCGCTCGCTTGCTCGGCTTGCGCCGAAGCTGGGACCTGCTCCTGCGCCGCAGCGGCGTTGGTCATGGCCAGCCACGATGCCGCAGCGGCAAGGCCTGTCAGTCGAAGTGCTGGGTTCATCCTCATGGTCACCGCTCCCTTGATCCGCTATATAGTCATCACTATGTTATAGTTATCGCTATATCAAGTCAATGAACGGTTGAGTCATCCAGCCTGCTGCGCCTAGAGGGTTGAAAATGGGGTGTGATCCAACATGGCAGGGCCGAAGCTCACGATGACACAGCCAGTTAAACCGCGCCGCAGGCCGACCCGCGAAATGCTGCTGGATGTGGCCGGGGCACTCCTAGCTGAAGTTGGGATCGAGCGAATTTCCACGAATTTGATCTGCCAGCGCGCCGGGGTCACCCCGCCAGCACTTTACCATTATTTTTCAGACAAATATGCGGTGATCGAGGCGCTTGGATTGCGGCTGATGGAGCGGCAGAATGATGTTCTGATCGAATGGTCCGAGCGGTATTCGGGCGCCGGACTTGAAGCTTATGCAGACAAGCTTGAGGAGCTGCTGCGGGCTACTGCCCGGGTCACCGATGAAGAACCGGGCGGGGTCTGGGTTGAACGCGCGCTCCACGCCACACCAGTTCTGGCGCATATCCGGATCGCATCGCATCGGTTCGTCACGGATAGATTGACCGACACTTTTGCTCCGCTGCAGCCCCAGCTTGACCGCGACCAGCTGTGGCGGCGGGTGCGGATGATGGTCGAATTCGGCTATGTCACAGAAGAATTGCTCCACGCCGAAACGGATGTGCCGCGTGACGGGATCTTTGCCGAGGCTGCGCGGATGCTAAGGCTGGCATTGCTAGGGCCGGAATCGTAACGCCGCCCGGTCACGCGGTAATCCAGCCGGATGAATTGGTCAGCGCGATTGAGCAGCGATTACTAGCCGGGTTACCCCTGACACGACCGGATCATTCCCACTCGATCGTGCCTGGCGGTTTGCTGGTGTAATCATAGACCACCCGGTTGATCCCCTTGACCTCGTTGATGATCCGCGTGGCGCAGCGGCTCAGGAAGGCGGCTTCGAAGGGATAGATATCTGCTGTCATGCCATCGGTGCTGGTCACCGCGCGCAGCGCACAGACGTTGTCATAGGTGCGGTGATCGCCCATCACGCCCACGGTTTTGACCGGGAGCAGCACGGCAAAGGCCTGCCAGATTTCGTCATACAGCCCGGCGGCGCGGATTTCCTCCAGATAGACCGCATCGGCCTTGCGCAGAATATCGCAGCGTTCGCGGGTAACTTCGCCGGGGATGCGGATCGCAAGCCCGGGACCGGGGAAGGGATGACGGCCGACGAAGATTTCGGGCAGGCCAAGTTCGCGCCCCAGTGCGCGGACCTCGTCCTTGAACAGCTCGCGCAAGGGCTCTACCAGCTGCATGTTCATGCGTTCCGGCAGCCCGCCGACATTGTGGTGGCTTTTGATCGTGACCGACGGCCCGCCGGTGAACGACACCGATTCAATCACATCGGGATAGAGCGTGCCCTGAGCAAGGAAGTCTGCGCCGCCAATCGCCTTAGCCTCGGCCTCGAACACATCGATGAAGGTCTTGCCGATGAATTTGCGCTTGGCTTCGGGATCGGTGAGGCCGGCCAGCCCATCCATGAACTGGTCACGCGCATCGACGACGACCAGCGGAATATTATAGGATTCGCGAAACAGCGTCTCGACCTGTTCGCGCTCGTTCATCCGCAGAATTCCGCCATCGACGAACACGCAGGTCAGCTGCTCACCGATCGCCTCATGGATCAGCACCGCCGCCACCGCCGAATCGACCCCGCCCGACAATCCGCAGATCACCCGGCCTGTTCCGACCTGCGCGCGGATATCGGCAATCTTGGTGGCGCGAAATTCAGCCATGGTCCAATCGCCCGCCAGACCGCAGATGCGGTGGACGAAGTTGGAGATCAGCTTGGCCCCATCGGGGGTATGGACCACCTCGGGATGGAACATGGTGGTGTAATAGCGGCGCGCTTCGTTGACGCAGATCGCAAACGGCGCATTGGGTGAGGTGCCGATCACTTCAAACCCCTCGGGCGCGCGGGTCACCCGGTCACCATGGCTCATCCACACCGGATATTTGCTGCCAACGTCCCAGAAGCCTTCGAACAAGGGGCTGGTTTTCAGGATTTCCACATCGGCCCGGCCAAACTCTGCCGCATGGCCGCCCTCGACCGTGCCGCCCAGCTGGGTGCACAGCGTCTGCTGGCCATAACAGATCGCCAGCACCGGGACGCCAGAATCGAGGATCACCTGCGGCGCACGCGGGCTGCCATCCTCAGTGACCGAGGCTGGCCCGCCCGACAGGATTACACCTTTGGGCTGCATCCGCGCGAACGCGGCCTCGGCGGAGTTGAACGGCGCGATTTCTGAATAGACCCCCGCCTCGCGCACCCGCCGTGCGATAAGCTGGGTGACCTGGCTGCCGAAATCGACGATGAGGATGGAATCAGAAGGCTGCATGCTCATGGCCCGCCGATAATGAGGGGCGGCATGGCTGGCAAGTCGCCCTTACATCCCCTGCGCAATCTTGGCTTGTGCAATCTCCCGCAGCTCGGTCTTGAGCAGCTTGCCGATATGGCTGCGCGGCATTTCATCGATCAGATAAAGCGCGGAGACCCGCTGGGTTTTGCCGAGGTGCGAATTTGCCGCCGTGCGGATCGCTTCCAGATCGCCCTCATGGCCCGGCCTTACCACCACGAAGCCGACCGGCGTTTCGCCCCATTGATCGCTGGCGAT
>JAYVKX010000135.1:0-2296 GCA_043768005.1 Novosphingobium sp.
CCGCCGTAAAGCGCCAGCCCCGGACGCGTCAGATCGCCGTGATAATCGGCCCCCAGCGCAATCCCCGCGCTGTTGGCCAGCGCAGCGCGACGGTGGCGCACTTGCCCGCGCGCCGCGACCCAGCGTTGTTGTTGCACCGTATTGAGCGACGCGTCATCATCCGCCGAGGCAAGGTGCGAATGGAGCGTGTCGATTTCGAGTTGCGCAATCACGCTGTCACCCAAAGCACCAAGCGGCAGGCCCAGCCGGTTGATCCCGGTATCGACCATCAGGTCGCAGACCCCTCCCCCAGCCTCGAGCCACAGCTGTGCCTGGTGGAGCGAATTGATCACCGGCTTGACCCCGGTAGCCTTGGCATAGGCCGCGTCGGCGGCAGTCAGCGGTCCGTGGAGCACTGCAATCTGCGCTGGCGGTACCAGCGCGAGCAGATCGGCAACCTCGCTCCAATGCGCGATGAAGAAATCCCCGCATCCGGCATCGCGCAACACGGGGACGACATGGCCCGCACCAAGCCCATAGCCATCGGCCTTGACTGCGGCCCCGGCGCGCGCCGTGCCGGACATCCGGTCCAAAGCGCGCCAGTTGGAGATCAGCGCCTCGCGGTCGATCCCGAGCCGGAGTGCCGCTGGCGGCGGCTCAGGCAGGATCATCTGAGAAATCGCGCGGCGGTCCGTTGGGCAGACCCCACCAGGCCACGATCAGCGCCACCAGCACCACGATCCAGGTGTACCACAGCCCCGAATAGGGATTGCCGGTTTTGGCGACGATGAAGCTGGCGATGAAGGGCAGGAACCCGCCGAAATAGCCGGTACCGATATGGTAGGGGATCGACATCGAGCTATAGCGCACCTTGGGCGGGAACATCTCCGCGAGCAGCGCCGCGACCGAGCCGTAAGTTGCCGCCGACAGTCCCATGAGGATAAGCAGCCCGGCGATGATCGTCAGTGTCTGGATCAAGGTCGGTTTGACCTTGGGCGTGTTGAAAACGGTGGTCGCGGCACCTTCTTCGATCTGCGCCTTGCGCGCCTTGGCATCGCTCCAGTCGAATCCGCTGGTGGGGATCGCAATCCCGTAGCGTTCGAGCGCGAGCGTTGGGCCGCTGCGCAGTTCATAGGCGATTCCCGCGCCGGCAAAATCGCCCATCAGCTTGCCGCAATCGGTTTTCTGGACTTTCTCGAACGGGCTGTATGAACAATCCGGCCCGGTAATCACCCACTCGCTTGCAGCACTGCCGCCGGTCTGCGTGGCCGAGCCCATCAGCCAGAACGCCGGGAACAGCAGCAGCAGGGTAAGGGCATAGCCGATGACGATGGGCTTCTTGCGCCCGATCCGGTCAGACAGATGGCCGAACCAGACGTAGAACGACATGCCGATCAGCGCGGCCATGCCGACGATGATCTCGGCAATGGTATCCTCGATATGCATCGCCGATTTGAGGAACGACAGGCCGGAGAACATCGCCGTGTACCAGATCACGGTCAGCCCGGCGCCGACGCCGAACAGCGCCACGAAAATGCGCTTGGGATTGCCGGGGTAGGTAAAGGCTTCCTTGAGCGGGTTCTTGGCCAGTTCGCCCTCGGCCTTCATCGCCACAAACACCGGGCTTTCGGACAGCTTGATGCGCATCCATAGCGAGATCGCCAGCAGAAGGATGCTGAGCAGGAACGGCACCCGCCAGCCCCACTCGTTCCAGGTCGCGTCGCTCATGGCGAGCTTGCATCCCAGTACGACGATCAGGCTGAGCACAAACCCGCCGACCACGCTGGCTTGGATGAAGCTGGTGAAAAAACCGCGCCTGCCCGGAGGGGAATGCTCTGCAACATAGATCGCCGCGCCGCCATATTCCCCGCCCAGCGCCAAACCCTGGAGGATCCGCAAGGCGATGATGATGGCCGGGGCGGCCATGCCGATGTTCGCGGCGGAAGGCGTCAGTCCGACGCCTGCCGTGGCAATTCCCATCAGCGTAACTGTGATCAGGAAGGTATATTTGCGGCCCAGCTTGTCGCCCAGATAGCCGAACAGTACGGCTCCCAGCGGACGAAAGCCGAAGCCGACGGCAAAAACCAGCCAGAACAGCAGCATTTCCAGTGCAGGGTTACCGGTGGGGAAAAAGGTTTTGGAAAGGATCGCACCTAGCGTTCCGTAGATGAAGAAATCATACCATTCGAAGATCGTCCCCGCCGAAGACGCTGCGATCACCAGCCGCATCTCGGATGCACTGGGTTCGTTGATCGTGCCTGTAATCGTCTGCGCTTGTGGCATTCTTCAATCCCCCGGAGCCTTTGCGCAGTGCTCT
>JAYVKX010000136.1:0-4502 GCA_043768005.1 Novosphingobium sp.
GACATTCCATTCCAGCACGCCAGCCCTTCGGTGCTGCGGGCGATGAAGCGCCCGGCCAACGAGGCCAAAGTGCTGGAGCGGCTGAAATCGTGGCGCGAAATTTGCCCCGATATCGCGATTCGTTCCAGCTTCGTGGTCGGTTTCCCCGGAGAGAGCGAGGCGGATTTCCAGTATCTGCTCGATTGGCTGGATGAAGCCCAGCTTGACCGGGTCGGTGCGTTCCGGTTTGAACCCGTGGCCGGTGCTGCCGCCAATGATCTGCCCGGTGCGGTGCCCGAGGAAATCAAGGAAGAGCGTTATCAGCGGCTGATGGAAAAGACCGCTGCGATCAGCGCGGCCAAGCTGGGTGCCAAAATTGGCCGGGTCGTGCCGGTGATCATCGATGAAGTGGGCGCGGCTGACGAAGACGGTGATATTGGCGCTACGGCGCGCAGCCAGGCCGATGCGCCCGAAATCGATGGCAATGTGTTCTTGCGCAATGTTCCGGCCAGCCTTTCTCCCGGCGATATCGCCCACGTACTGATCGAAGATGCCGATGCCCATGATCTGTTCGGGGTGATCGCCGCTACCTAGAATCAGCACAACCTAAGCTTAAGAAATTGCCCGAAGTTAGGGTTCTGTAAACCAAACTGTTTTAGACAAACTTTTCGTTGATGGGAAATTCCAGCAAGGTGAAGTGAGAGTTTAGGGGCAATGGCAGTCGGCAGACTTTTGAGGGGCTTGACCGGATTTTCCGGTGAGCAACCCTCTGCAACTGCCGATTATGGCTCGGTCGCGGTTATCCGCCCAGCTGATGCCAAGCGCCGGCTTGAGGTTCTGGATGATTTCGAGGGCGCGGGAATCGGCTGGCTGTGGGCGACAGACCCCGAAGCGCGGTTGATCTATATTTCAGAGAATGCCGCCGAAAAGCTTGGCCGATCGATCGAGGAACTGCTGGCCAAGCCGCTGCTTTCGCTGTTCGAAACCGATCCTGACAATCCCGATGACCGGTCAGACCGTCCGCTCAATTTCCAGCTTAGTGCGCGCAGCAAGATCACCGATCTGACCGTGCGGCTGACACTGGCCAAGCTTGGCCAAGAGAGCCGCCAGACCTGGTGGTCGATCTCTGGCCATCCGAAATTCGATAGCGGGGGCAAGTTCCAGGGCTATCGTGGCAGCGCCAAGGACATCACGGTTGAATATCAGCGCAAGCTGGAAGATTCGCGGCTGGCCGAATATGATTCGCTGACCGGCCTCGCCAATCGCCATCGCCTCAACAAACGGCTCGAATCGACGCTGACCGCCTATCGCGCGGCCAAGCGCAGCTGCGCGCTGATGATGATCGATCTTGATCGGTTCAAGCAGGTCAATGATACGCTGGGCCATCAGGCGGGCGATGAACTGCTCAAGCAGGTGGCCGATCGGCTGACCCGGGTGATCGGCGATCGCGGCGAGATCGGCCGGCTGGGCGGAGATGAATTCCAGATCATCCTGCCCGATATGGATGATCGCGGAAAGCTGGGCGATCTGGCTGCCAAGGTGATCCAGATCATCTCGCAGCCCTATCCGATCGATGACAAGCGGGCGATCATCGGCACGTCAGTAGGGATCGCGGTTGCGCCCTATGACGGGGTCGAGAAGGATGATCTGGTCCATAGTTCCGATCTTGCGCTCTATTCCGCCAAAAACGGCGGGCGCGGGCAGTTCCGGTTTTATTCGGCCGACCTCAAGGACGAGGCGGAAGAGCGCCGCATACTTGAAGATGATCTGCGCGAAGCCCTGGCGGGAGAACAGCTGCAGCTGCATTATCAGCCGGTTGTGCGGGTGAAAGACAATATGGTGGTCGGCTTTGAAGGGCTGATGCGGTGGGAACATCCCGAGCGCGGGCAGGTCAGCCCCGGCATGTTCATTCCGATTGCCGAGGAATCCAACCTGATCAACCAGCTGGGTGAATGGGCCCTGCGCCGCGCCTGCCGCGATGCGCTGAACTGGCCCAAATCGGTGCGGGTGGCGGTCAATGTTTCGGCGATGCAATTCACCAACCCCGGTTTCACCGCAATCGTCACCGATGCGCTGGCGGTATCCGGGCTGGAGCCCGACCGGCTTGAGCTGGAGCTGACCGAAAGCGTCTTCATGGGCGATAGCGACGCCACCGACGATACGTTCAAGCAGCTGAAGGAGCTCGGTGTCCGCCTGGCGCTTGATGATTTCGGGACCGGCTATTCCTCGCTCAGCTACCTGCGCTCTGCTCCGTTTGACAAGCTCAAGGTCGACAAGAGCTTTGTCGATAGCTGCACCCAGAACGATCAGAACAGCGCCAAGATCATCGCCGCGATCATCGGCCTGTCCGATGCGCTGGGGATGGAAACCACGGTCGAGGGGGTTGAGGCATTCGATCAGTTCAATCTGGTCTGCTCCAAAGGCGCGAAATTCATCCAGGGCTGGATCTATTCCAAGGCCCTCAAGCTTGAAGAAATCGAAGAGCGGATGGGCTCGGGCGAATTCAAGATCGAACCCGATGGCCCCGACAAGCACCGCTCAGAACGGCGATCAGTCTTCCGCCGGATCGGCCTGATCCACGAGGATCACCGTTATGAAGCGGTGATGCGCGATCTTTCGACCACCGGGGCCCGGTTTGAAGGGCTGATCGGCATTCCCGAGGGAACCGGGCTGGTGCTCGATCTGGGCGGCGGCCAGCTGGCCGTTTGTGTGGTCACACGCTCGCAAGATGCGACGATCGCTGTGGAATTTGAATATCCGCTGGTCAGCGATGGTGCGGGCGGGCTGTGCACCCGGCACCGCGTTTCCCCCTATGCGCTGGCCGCTGCCGGGATGCCGCTCGGCGCGCTGCCGCAGGGCAGCTACCCGTTGGCGCTAAGCCCCGATGGGGCCAAAAGCCAGCCGCAATTCATGCAGGTAACCGTCGCGCGGCACTAATCCCGTCTAGAACAGCCGCGTAATTTCATAGAACAAGGCACCGACCCCGGCGCTGGCTGGAATGGTGATGAACCAGGCCATGACCACGCGGCGGGCAACGCCCCAGCGCACTGCGCTGGCGCGTCGGGCGGCTCCTGTACCGATCACACTGCCGGTGATCGCATGGGTGGTCGAAACCGGTATCCCCATCGCGCTGGCCCCGAACACCACAATCGAACCTGCGGTTGAAGCGCAGAAGCCGGTGTGGTGGTTAAGCTTGGTCAGCTTGGTCCCCATCGTTTTGATGATCCGCCACCCGCCCGACATCGTCCCCAGCGAAATCGCCAGATAGCAGCTCAGCACAACCCATTCGGGGACGTGGAATTCGCCCTTGAGATAGCCGGTCGAATAGAGCAGCACGGCGATGATCCCCATGGTCTTTTGTGCATCATTGCCGCCGTGGCTGATCGAATAGGCGGCCGAGCTGAACAGATGGAGCGTCTTGAACACTCCTTCGGCCCGGCGCGGTTGAAAGCCCTTGAACAGCCAGCTGGTAATCAGCACCAGCAGCATCGCCAGCCCGAACCCGATCACCGGCGAAATGAAGATCGCGACCAGTGTCTTGGTGGTGCCGCTGCTTTCCACCGCTCCGAAGCCTGCATGGGCGATCCCCGCGCCCAGCAGCCCGCCGATCAGCGCATGGCTGGATGACGAGGGGATGCCCTTGATCCAGGTCACGACATTCCAGAACATCGCGCCAACCAGCGCGCCAAACACCACCGCCGGGGTCACCACATCCTTGTTGATGATCCCCTTGCCCACGGTTTCGGCAACATGCAGCCCGACCAGCCAATAGGCGGCGAAATTGCCCACAGCGGCAAAGATCACCGCCTTGACCGGCGAAAGCAGCTGGGTGGAAACCACCGTCGCAATCGAATTGGCCGCATCGTGAAGCCCGTTGAGAAAGTCAAAGGCCAGCGCCATGACAATCAGGGCGACCAGCAGCGGAAAGGCAAGCTCATGCATCGCCGAAATACTCCGTGCGGGGGCTATCAGGCGTGATCGACAACCAGCGCATCGATCTCGTTGGCGACATCCTCAAAGGCGTCGGCAATCCGTTCGAGATGCTTGTAGATCTCGCGGTTGACGATGAAGGCCAGCGGATCAGGGGTAGTACGCTGTTCCTCGAACTTGGCCTTGAGCCCTGCGGAATGGAGCGTATCGACCTGGCCTTCCAGCACGACAATCCGGCTGGTCAGATCGTGCAGATGATGTCCGTTGCGCTCAACATCGCGCAGCAGCGGCACCGCCTCGGCGATCAGGCGGCTCGCTTCGAGCACGATGACAGCGATCTGGCGCATCTGCGGTTCGAAGCTGTTTACCTCGTAGATTTCAACCGCCGAGGAGGCGGCGTGCATTTCGTCCACCGTATCGTCCATCGCGCCGATCAGCGAGGTGATCGCGCCGCGATCAAACGGGGTGAGAAAGGTGCGGCGCACGGCGTGAAGCACCTCGCGGATCACCTCGTCCGCATCATGCTCCCGGTCGCGGATCGCGCGGATGTGCGCGGCGCGCGAACCATCGCCATTGGTCAGATTGACCAGCGC
>JAYVKX010000137.1:0-6455 GCA_043768005.1 Novosphingobium sp.
GCCATAGCCGCCCGAGCCATGGACCTCCTTGACCACCAGATCGGCCAAATTATCCAGCACATAGGCAAGGCTATCGGCTTCCGAGCAGCGCCAGGTCGGCACATTGGCCAGGATCGGTTTTTCGCCGGTATAGAACTCCACAATCTCGGGCATGAAGCTGTAGATCGCCTTGTCATCGGCGATCCCGGTGCCCGGCGCATTGGCGATGGTGATCCGCCCGGCCCGGTAGATATCCATGATCCCCGGCACCCCCAGCAGGCTGGCGGGATTGAAGGTCATCGGATCAAGGAATTCATCATCAACCCGGCGATAGATCACATCGATCGGCTGATAACCGCGCGTAGTGCGCATCGCCACCCGCCCATCGACCACGCGCAGATCGCTGCCTTCAACCAGTTCTGCGCCCATCTGATCGGCCAGAAACGCGTGTTCGAAATAGGCTGAGTTGTAGATCCCCGGCGTCAGCACCGCGACCACCGGGCGGCCATCATCATTAGCTGAAGCACAAGTCGGCGCGCAGGCGGCGAGGCTTTTGGCGAGGCGGCGCGGATAATCCTGGACCGGGCGGACTGGCAGCCGGGTGAACAGCTCCGGGAACATCGCCATCATCGTCTCGCGGTTCTCCAGCATATAGGAGACCCCGCTGGGGGTGCGGGCATTATCTTCCAGCACCATGAAATCATCCGGCCCGGTGCGGACCAGATCGATGCCGACGATGTGCGTATAGATCCCGCCCGGCGGGGTGAAGCCGACGATTTCGGGCAGGAACGCCGCATTGCGGGCCAGCAGGCTTTGCGGAAACCGGCCCGCGCGGACGATTTCCTGGCGGTGATAGATATCATGCAGGAACGCGTTGAGCGCGCGCACCCGCTGCTCGATCCCGCGTGACAGCTTGCGCCATTCCTGCGCGGTGATGATCCGGGGGATCATATCAAACGGGATCAGCCGCTCTTCGCCCGCATCCTCGCCATAGACGTTGAAGGTGATCCCGGTCCGGCGGAAAAAGCTTTCCGCCTCGGCGCTTTTGCGGCGCAGTGCAGCCTGTTCCTGTTCCCCATACCACTCGCAATAACCGCGATAGGCCGCGCGCACGCCCCCTGCGGCGTCATACATCTCGTCATAGGACGACTTCACGTCAGTAGACGGGGGGGAGTGATTCATCGGCTGGGCCCCATCTGCCCATGACTGCCCGATGGCGCGCCGCTGTCAAGCAACTATATGCTGCAGCTGCGAATTAGCGCTGCTTCAGGCGGCATTCCACCTGAGCGACATGCAGGTGAAACCGGCGTCGATCTTCTCGATCTCGGCATTGTTCAGCACCGCCAGCCGCGCGCCGTGGCCATCGAGCAGATCGAGGATGCGCGGGAACCGCCCGCCCGCCAGGATCGTATCATTGGCACGCAGCACATTGGCCCCGCCCTCTTCGCCCGCAGGCACCACCAGCACCCGGTAGGACGAAAACACCCCCGATGCGGCCAGGTCTGCGGTGGCCAGGATCGTTTCTTCATCGATGATCGAAGACGCCGTTTTAAGGTGCAGCACGCTGTCAGGCGTTTCAGCGATCACCGCCTTGCGCCCGATCTGGCTCAGCAGCCCGGCCAGCGCCTCAGCACCCTCCCGGTCGGTGCGCGCCGACAGGCCGATATAGGTGGCATCCGGCATCGCCAGCACATCACCGCCATCGGCATAACCCTGCGGCAGTTCCAGCACCCGTTCAAACGCAGCCATCAGCGGCGTGCGCAAAAACGCTCCCTCGCCCTCGCGGCTCACCGCGCCGGGACGCAGCAGGATCGCCGCCTCGGGGAAAACCAGCGCCGGATCCTCGACAAAGATCGCGTCGGGATAATCCTCCAGCGCAGACAATGTCGTCACCGCCAGCCCGGCCGCTTCCAGCGCGGCGACATAGGCGGCGTGTTCCGCCATAACGCCTGCCAGCGAAGGATCAGCGCCCGCACCCGCGCGCAGCCCGCCGATCACGCTGGCCCCGGGTGTGCGGACAATCGCACGGGTGAAATCGAAAACGCGCATCTGCTGGCTCAACTGCAATCCCCGATCCGTTCATTGGTCACTTCGGCTTCCATCATCATCCCCCCGCCGGGCATTCCCGCCATCTGGCCCGCAGCCGATTGGTTGACCTTCATCGCCATCTGCGATCCGGTGGCCGAGAAGGTGCCGTGCATTTCGTAAGTCCCGGTCATCCCTTTCCCGGTCTGGCAGGTCATTTTGGCATCGAGCGTGCCAGCGGTCGCGTTGAATTTTTCAAAGCTGCACTTGCCCTGGGCCATCCGCTTGGAAAACTCCTCAAACCCCTTGTCCGCATCGGCTGGGCTAAGGCAGAATTCGCTGCTTTTGCCGGTGGCCGAAAACATCCCCTTAAGCTGCGCCGCCTTTTCCGCAGGCATCCCCGGAATCGAAAAATTAGTCAGCTTCACGGTCGAGCGATATTGCCCCGGCAGCGGCTTGGCCAGCTGGCTCGCCTCGGCCTTGATCTGCTCGGCGGTCTTGGGGCCATCGGGCTCCTTGTTGCACCCGGCAAGCGCAATGGCGGCGATCAGCGGCAGGGCGATGGTGAAACGCATGGAAACTCCCCCGATTGTTTAAGGGATAAGGCTATCAGCCGCGCCGCTTGCTGCCAATGGTGATTGCCGGGCGGCCCAAGCCAATCTTAACGACTACCCCCTATGGCCGCACTTATGACTTGGCTGGCCGCTTTCCTGATCGCTTCAATGCCGGTTTTCCTGGTGACCGCCGCCCTGTGGGCCTGCGAATGGCACCGCGGCCAGCGGAATACAGATTGGCGGCGTAATTTGCAGGCCTGGGTGCTGACACGGAGCGTCTCGGTCGTGATCCTGCCGCTAATCCCTCTATGGGCCGGCAGAAATTGGTCGCTGATCGATGGAAGCGCGTTGCCATTCTGGCTTGGCTTTCCGATCTTTGTAATTTCACGCGATTTTATTGAATATTTATTTCACCGCGCGCAGCATCACATCCCCGCTTTATGGGCAATGCATTCGCTGCATCATTCCGATCCTGATATGATGGTGTTGACCAATCAACGCCAGTTCTGGGGCGATCAGTTCGTCAAACAACTGACCATCTGGCCGATCGCCATGTCATTCATGTCGCTGACCCCTGAAATCATCGCCGCATTCGGAATCTTTGGCCTGTGGAACCTGTTTCTGCATAGCGGGCTGCCGATCAGCTTTGGTCGCTGGTCCTGGCTGCTGACCAGCCCCGAATATCATCGCCACCATCATTCAAAGATCACTGAGCATATCGGTAGCAATTTTTCATCGTTTTTCCCGATTTTCGATGTGATATTCGGTAATTACCGGCCGCGATCCGGCCATCCGGAAACCGGGTTGGAGCGCAAGCCGGAGAGTTTTGGCGAATTGCTGATCTGGCCGCTCATCTGGCATCGGCATGCAGCGGCAAACCGGCTCACCGTGTCACGGCCTAGTCAAGGGCCTGTACCCGATCCGGGGTCGAACGCTTCGGGTGCGCAATAGTCATTACGGCGCACCCTCGCTAGCGCGCCCGCCACGGCCAACACCGCTTGCCCGCCCCCGCTTTGTTCTCCATACCGCCGCCATGTCCGAACTCGTCATCCGCCGGGGCCTTGCCGAACCCGATACTTCCGCCAGCTTTGTCCCGCACAAGCCGCAGCGGCCTGAAAAGGCGGAGGCCGGCCGGGCGTTCGTGTTGCAATCGGAGTATGAGCCAGCCGGCGATCAGCCGACCGCGATTGCCGATCTGATCGGCGGGATCGGCGATGGCGATCAAACCCAGGTGCTGCTGGGCGTCACCGGCAGCGGCAAGACCTTCACCATGGCCAAGGTGATCGAGCTGTTGCAGCGCCCGGCGCTGATCCTGGCCCCCAACAAGATCCTGGCGGCGCAGCTTTACGGCGAATTCAAAAGCTTCTTCCCGGACAATGCGGTGGAGTTTTTCGTCAGCTATTACGATTACTATCAGCCCGAGGCCTATGTCGCCCGGTCAGACACCTATATCGAGAAGGAAAGCAGCGTAAACGAAGCGATTGACCGGATGCGCCATTCGGCCACCCGTTCGCTGCTCGAACGCGATGATGTGATCATCGTCGCCTCGGTTTCGTGCATCTATGGCATCGGCTCGGTCGAGACCTATTCGGCGATGATCTTTGACCTGAAAACCGGCACCAGCGCCGATCAGCGTGAGATCATCCGCAAGCTGGTGGCGCTGCAATACAAACGCAACGACGCCGCCTTCCAGCGCGGCAATTTCCGGGTGCGCGGTGATAGCCTGGAGATCTATCCCTCGCACTACGAGGACACAGCCTGGCGCATCAGCTTTTTCGGTGACGAGATCGAGGCGATTACCGAGTTTGATCCGCTGACCGGCAAGCCCGGGGTGAAGCTGGACAGCGTGCGGGTCTATGCCAATTCACACTATGTCACCCCCGGCCCGACGATGAAGCAGGCAGGCGATGCGATCCGGTTTGAACTGACCGAGCGGCTGAAAGAGCTGGAGGCCGAGGGCAAGCTGCTAGAACATCAGCGGCTGGAACAACGGACCAATTTCGATCTGGAGATGATCGCCGCCACCGGCAGCTGCGCTGGGATCGAAAACTACAGCCGGTTCCTCACCGGGCGCCTGCCGGGCGAACCGCCGCCAACTTTGTTCGAATATCTCCCCGCAAACGCGCTGCTGTTCGTCGATGAAAGCCACCAGACCGTGCCGCAGATCGGCGCGATGTCCAAAGGCGATCACCGCCGCAAGATTACACTGGCCGAATATGGCTTTCGCCTGCCCAGCTGCATCGATAACCGCCCGCTGCGCTTTAACGAATGGGATGCGATGCGCCCGCAAACCATCGCCGTATCCGCTACCCCCGGATCGTGGGAGATGGAGCAATCGGGCGGGGTATTTGCCGAACAGATCATCCGCCCGACCGGCCTGATCGATCCGCCGGTGGAAATCCGCCCGGTCGAAGATCAGGTCCAGGATTGCATCGAGCAATGCCGCAAGGTCGCCGCCGTGGGCTACCGCACCCTCGTCACCACGCTGACCAAACGCATGGCCGAGGATCTGACCGAATTCATGCATGAGGCGGGCCTGCGGGTGCGCTATATGCACTCAGACGTCGAGACGCTGGAACGGATCGAGCTGATCCGCGATTTGCGGCTGGGCGTTTATGATGTGCTGGTCGGCATCAATTTGTTGCGCGAGGGGCTGGATATCCCCGAATGCGGGCTGGTCTGTATCCTGGACGCGGACAAAGAAGGCTTCCTCCGTTCGGAAACCTCGCTGATCCAGACGATTGGCCGCGCCGCGCGCAATGTCGATGGCCGGGTGATCCTCTATGCCGACCGGATGACTGGCAGCATGGAACGCGCGATCGCCGAAACCGACCGCCGCCGCGAAAAACAGCACGCGTTCAACGTGGCGAACAACATCACCCCCGAAAGCATCAAGCGCGGGATTCAGGATATCGTCGCGCATACCGCGAGCCGCGACAGCGTGCTGGTCGATCTGGCAGACGATACCCGCAACAATCTGGTCGGGCACAATCTGCGCAGCTACATCGAGGATCTGGAAAAACGCATGCGCAACGCCGCGGCCGATCTGGAGTTTGAGGAGGCAGGCAGGCTGCGCGATGAGATCCGCCGGCTTGAGGCGGATGAACTGGGCATCCCCGACGGCGAGAAACGCGCGCCGATGGTCGGGCGAAGCAATGAGGGCAAACCAGGGACAAGGAAGGGGCGGTTCGGCAAATCGCAGAAGAAGTGGGGGCGGTGACTTTTGTTGTAAGCCCGGGCCATACAACTGACGGCGGTAACCTCCTCGATTCAAACCACCCATCAAGCGTGGCAAGGAGCTTGCCATGACCGAGATTGACACATCCCTTAATGTCCTTCATAAAGGACATGTTGTCGTTTTTGAAACGGCGTATTTCCGCGACTGGCTCGATGGCCTGCGCGATCGGAAAGCTCGTCTGCGGATCGATGATCGGCTTCGTCGTCTCGCCAACGGCAATGCCGGAGATACGAAGTCCGTTGGTGATGGAGTGCAGGAATTGCGCCTGCACTTTGGACCCGGCTATCGGATCTACTACATCTGGCGGGATGGATGCTGATCATCCTGCTGACCGGCGGTGACAAGAGTTCGCAAGGCCGCGACATTGCCAAGGCCAAGCAACTCGCCAAGGACGCTGACGATGGCATTGAAGGTCTTCCCGTTTGATCCCGCAAGGCACCTCGAGACCGAGGAAGACATCCTCTATTACCTCGAGGCGGCGATGGAGGGGAACGATCCGAAGCACATCGCCAGTGCGCTCGGCGATGTCGCACGCTCGAAGGGCATGACCGAGATCGCAAAGAAATCAGGCCTTGGACGGCAAGCGCTCTACAATTCGCTGTCGGATAACGGCAATCCAACTCTCGAAACGCTCGTCGCCGTGCTCGGCGCGCTTGGGC
>JAYVKX010000138.1:0-8256 GCA_043768005.1 Novosphingobium sp.
CCCTGCAGGATCAGCGCCTCTCCCATCCGGGCCGCAATATCCTCACGCTTTGCCCCGGCAGACAGGGCCCGGCGCAGATAGATCTCGCCCGCAATGCCATCACCCATGCCCAGCGCAGCCGCTGCCTGATCGGTCAGCCCTTTCGCCGCCCCGGCTGCGGCCAATCCCGGCCCGGGCGCGATCATGCCCAAACCCGCGATCGCCAGCCCCAGGAGCAGTGCCCGCCGTCCGCTGCGGCGGTGCGGATCAGGCCTGCATGTCATATTGCTTGAGCAGATCATAAAGCGTGGGGCGGCTGATCCCCAGCAGCTTGGCGGTACTGGAGATATTGCCCTCGCTGCGGGCAAGAGCATGGCGGATCAGCTTGCGATCCGAAACTTCGCGCGCCGTTTTGAGGTTGAGCGCCTGCGCCAGTTCCGGATCCGGTTCGGTCAGATCAAGGTCGCCCGCGCCAACCAGCTTGCCATCGGACATGATAACCGCGCGTTTCACCCGGTTTTCCAGCTCGCGGACATTGCCGGGCCACGGCCAGCTATCGATCGCCGCCAGCGCATCGGCAGCAAAACCTTTGACCGCCGGATTCATTTCGCGCGCGAATCGCGCCAGAAATACCTTGGCGAGCAGCGCTGCATCGCCCGGCCGTTCGGCCAGGCTGGGGATTTTCACGACTATTTCGGCCAGACGATAAAACAAATCCTCACGGAACCGCGCCTCGGCAATCATCGCTTCAAGATCCTGATGGGTGGCGCAAACGATCCGCGTATCCACCGCGATGGATTTGCGCGATCCGATCCGCTCGATCACCCGCTCTTGCAAAAAACGCAGCAGTTTGACCTGCAATTGCAGCGGAATATCGCCCACCTCATCCAGGAACAACGTGCCACCATTGGCTTGCTCGATCTTGCCTTCGGTGGTCTTTACCGCACCGGTGAATGCACCTTTTTCATGGCCGAACAGCTCACTTTCAAGCAGATTTTCCGGGATCGCGGCACAGTTGATTGCCACGAACGCCCCGTCGCGCCGGTCGCTCGCTTCGTGCAGACCCCGGGCCAGCAATTCCTTGCCGGTGCCGCTCGCGCCCAGCAGCATCACCGATACGCTGGTATTGGCTACGCGCTCGATCGTGCGGGCCACGCGGACCATTTCAGGCGCGCTGGTAATCAGTCTGCCTAGCACCTTATTGCCATCATCGCTGCGCGTGGCGAGCTGGCGGTTCTCAGCCTCGATCGCGTGAAGCTGAAACGCACGGCGCACGATCAGCCCCAGCGCCTCGATATCCACCGGCTTCTGGTAAAAATCATAGGCCCCCTTGGCGATCGCCAGCAGCGCGCTTTCGCGCGCACCGTGGCCCGAAGCGACGATCACCTTGGTATCGGGTTTCAGCGCCATGATTTCATCCAGCACGGCAAAGCCTTCGCTGGTGCCATCGGCATCCGGCGGCAGGCCAAGGTCGAGCGTGACCACGGCCGGTTCCTCCGCCCGCAGTGCGGTCATTGCGCTGACCCGGTCGCCCGCGATGATTACGGTGAAATCGGGATAGGCCCATTTGAGCTGGGCCTGAAGACCGGCATCATCTTCGACAATCAGCAGTTTTGGTTTCACGTCTGACATCATGCGACTTTCTGGTCAGTTGATTCTAAGGTTTTGAGCAGCTGTGATGCAGCGGCCAGCGGCAAACGCACGGTAAAGCGCGATCCCAGCCCTTCCCGGCTTTCGACATCGAGCCGCCCGTGCATCGCCCGGACCAGCTCCCGTGCTTCATAAGCACCAATCCCGAACCCGTTGGGCTTGGACGAAACGAACGGCTTGAACAGTCTGCTACGGACGAAATCCGGGCTCATCCCTTCGCCAGAATCGGTCACTTCGATGCTGCCCTGCAGCCCGTCCGAACTTACGCTCAGGAACACCGGCGAATCCGCAGCGCTGGCATCCACCGCATTTTGAACCAGATGGACCAGCACCTGTTCCAGCGTTTCGCGTTGACCGGCAACTACGCAGGAAGTGTTCTGGAGTAGCACGACCGGATGGTGATTGCGGAACCGTTCGATCACCGCCAGTGCTACCGCATCCGCCGCAACGGGCACCAGCGCATCGACATGCCCCGGCCCATAGCGCGAAAGCCGCGCGAGCAGCGCGTTGAGCTTGTCCGCCGAATTGCGCAGCGTTACCAGCATGTCAGACCGGAATTCCGGGTTTTCCGCGTGTAGCTCGGTATTGCGGGCCAGCAAGCCAAGCTGGCTCGCCAAATTCTTGATGTCGTGCATCACGAAGGCGATCCGGCGATGGAAATCGTCAAACCGGCTGGCTTCGGCCAGGGCTTCCTGCCCGGCGTGCTCGGCCAGATAGCTGGCAAGCTGCTGCCCGGCGACGCGCAGCAGATCGAAGTCCTCCCAATCCAGTCGCCGCGAATGGGGCGGGCGGGCCAGTACCACCATGCCGACCAGCCGTTCAAAATGGAGCAACGGAACCAGCGCCCAGGCCCGCGGATCATTGCGCAGCCAATCGGGAACATGATCGCCCTCACCCTTGGTGGTCACGCCCTGGCGCAGATCATCCAGATCGACGATGAAGCCATCGCGTTCGAAAAAGCGGACATCTTCCTGCGCCAGCGCCTCTGCCGGCACATCCGCCGTCGGCCATGACCAGCGCGCGGCCAGCACCAGCCCGCCATGATCGCCGGTGGTCAGCAGCAATCCCGCCGGGCTATCGGCGATATCGGCAACCGCCTGGACAATCCGCTCTTCCAGCGGCGCCGTGCTGGCGCTGCCTTGGCCGATCGTGCGGGTAAAACGCAGCCACTCTGCCCGATAATCATAGCGATGTTGAAAGAAGTGCTTGGTCAGCGTCACCCGCAGCCAGCCGCGAATACGCCGCGATGGCAGTATCGTCAGCGCCGCCACCGAAGCCGTGACCACAAAGGCTATCTGCATCAATGCGGCGATATCACCGCCGGCATAGGCCAGCCATTGCGCTATCCCGACCATGCCGATGAAATAGCCGCCGATCAGCATCAACGAGACGGATTGGAACGCCACCGAACGCGATGGCCGGAACCGCAGCGCCTCACTCCCCCGCCCGGCTCCCAGCGCCAGCGCCACTGCCATGCCCAGCGCGACCAATCCGCGCAGCGAAGCCAGCACCGTGGGAACCCCGCTCGAAAGATAGGCGATAGTGAAAAAGTTAAGGTCAAACAGCCACATCAGCCCCAGTGCTGTCGCTGGCCAGCGCAGCGCCAACCGCGCCTGCGATGATGCGCCGACATAAAGATTATGGACCAGCACCAGTCCGCCCACCGCCACCAGCAAGCGGAACAGCGCACTCAGCTGAAAGGCCAGTGCCCCGCCCGAAGCGCCGGAATCATAGCGGATCAGCAGCGTCAGCAAGGCGGGCTGAAGCAGCTCGACAAAGGCCAGTGCCACCACCACCGGGCGGATCTGCTTGATACTGGCGTGGCGGCCATCGCTGGCAAACAAGCGGTAAAGCGCAAATAGCCAAACAAGGTTGCGCAGCGATTCTGCGATCGGCTGGAGTGCCGATACCCCGCCCCCCGCGATCATCCCGGTAAGCGCCCAGACCGAAGTCAGCATCATCGCCTGGATCATCGCCCGGCCAGCCGTGCCGAATTGTTCGCGGCGCACTTGCAGCCAAACCGCGCAGGACAGCGCGGCTGCCGCCCCGCTGCCATAGGTCATTGTCGCCAGGCTGGCCCACACGCTGTCCATGGTCAGCGCGCACCCTCATGCCACAGCACCACCCGCAGCGTTTGCAGCAGGATCAGCAGATCGAGGAAGGGGGTGTAGTTTTTGGCGTAATAAAGGTCATATTCCAGCTTGTGACGCGAATCCTCGATCGAGGCACCATAGGGATAGTTGATCTGCGCCCAGCCGGTGATCCCCGGCTTCACCATGTGCCGCTCGGCATAATAGGGCAGCTTTTCTTCAAGGTCTGAGACAAATTTCGGCCGTTCGGGGCGCGGGCCGACGAAGCTCATCTCGCCCTTGAGCACGCTCCAGCTCTGCGGCAATTCATCGATCCGGACCTTGCGAATGAACCGCCCGACGCGCGTAACCCGCGGATCGTCCTTGGTCGCCCATTGTGCGCCATCCGCCTCTGCATCAAGCCGCATCGAGCGCTGCTTGATCAAGTTGAAGGTCGTTCCATACAGCCCGACACGGGTTTGGCGGTAAAAGGCCGGGCCACGGCTATCCAGCCTCACGATAGCTGCGAACAGCAAGACAATCGGTGCAGTCAGGACCAGCAACAGCAGACTTGCGGCAACATCGAACACCCGTTTGGCCGCGCTTGATACGGCGCGGCCCGAGGAAAACCCGTCAGAAAAAATCAGCCAGCTGGGATTGACCGTATCCAGATCAACCCGGCCCGTTTCGCGTTCGATAAAGCTGGAGAAGTCATTCACATGAACCCCCGCAGTCTTGATCCGCAGCAGATCTTTAAGTGGCAGGGCATTGCGGCGCTCTTCCAGCGCCAGCACAACCTCGCTCACCCCGAGGTTTTCGACAAACCGTGCCAGATCATGGATGGCCGAACGATTGATCGCCTCCTCCACCACCGGCTTGTTTTCGGTCATCCCGACATAGCTGACGATGGCAAAGCCGCTTTCAGGCTTTTCGCCCAGCTGGCGCAGTCGATCTGCCCGTGCGCCTGCACCCAGTACCAGCACCCGCCGGCGAAAAGCCGATGCGCCCAGAATGCCGCCCACGATCAGCCGGTTGAGCACCAGCAGCACGATCGAGAGCGCCATCGTATAGGCTAGCGTTGAACGCCAGAAATTATGCGCATCAAGGATGAAGTCCATGAATGACAGGGCGATGATCCCCAGCGAAATCGCAACCACCAACCGCGCCGTGGCGAAACGCATCGAGCGCAAGGAATCCGTCCCATAGACCCCAACCGCAATCATCGCAGTCAGCATCAGTGAGGCATAGCTAACCAATTGCCCGACGCGATCGGTGATTGGGCTTAGTTCAAGTCCCAGCTGGCCAGTCCTGATCCGCCAGCCAAAATCGCCCGCGAACAGCAGCAGCCCGATGTCAATCAGGCCGAGCAGCAGCACCGCATGCGGGATGTAATGTTTGAATAGGCGGATCATGATCCCGAGAGAAATGACGTCCAGCCGCTGATAGGCCTTGGGTGCAGCTATAAGGACAAGGCGTAAACTGTCGGTAAATTTGACAATCGCGCCATTAGCCCAAATTAACGCATTTGCGTCACTTGGAACAAGGTTTTCTCCACAAAATGTCGTTCTAGTTTACAATCCGGCGATACTGCCCGGTAATGCTGCACCGCTCGCCGAGCGGGCAGTGCAGCAGCAAAAGCTATTTCTTGGAGATATTGTCAGCCGCATCGGAAGCTGCATCGCCGACTTTCTGCGCCGCCTCGCCCACATTGTTGGCGGCACTGGCGATCGCATTGTCACGGGCAGTCCGGTCATTCGAGATTTGCGAGTAAAAATAGATCCCGATGCCGACCGCGACGACCAGCACCAAGCCGATGAACCACCCCGAGCCTCCGCCTGAACTGCCACTTGATCCGCTGTCATGAATCTCGGTGGTATGGGTATGAACATCGCCGGAGGGCGTTTCGATCGTGGTAATCCGTTCTTCGTTCATGGCTGGTTCCCTATGAAGATTGTGCCAGCGTAAACCCGCTGCCAGCGGTCAGGTTCCCGCCGCGACCGACGATTTACCCCTATCCGGCAAAATCAAACGGGGTCAGCCCGCGGGTTCGCTCGTCAAATTGCAACGCAGCGCTGCGCGGGGGGAGCGAGCGCTGGAGGCAATCAGCGCGGTGACAACGCGCGCAGCCCAGGCCGATCCGGGTGACGCTATCGGCGCTCAGCAGCACTCCGCGAGCCTGGGCCAACTGGCTTGCCAGCTGCGCTTCCACGCCCAGCACGACAACGAATTGCGCCCCTTCCCAGCCCAACGCTCCGCTGCCTTCCACCGTGCGTGACAAGGTCAGCCAGCGGCCAGGGTGGCCCCCGCTATCCACTAGCTCAACCTGCTGGACGCAGATCCGTCCTGATCGCTCAAAGGCTTGATGCGCGTTCCACAGCGGGCAGCTGGCCTCGCTTTCCAGCAACATGGTTCCGCTGGCCCCGGCATAGCGTTTGGAAAACTGCCCGGCCCGATCAAGCCGCGCCATAAAGAACGGCAAGCCGCGCTGACCGACCCGCTGCAGTGTGGTTAACCGGTGGGCAAGCTGTTCAAACCCCACCCCAAACCGGCGTTGAAGGATGGCAAGATCATAGCCGCTCGCCTCACAGGCCCGCATGAACCGGCCATAAGGCATCATCACCGCCGCCGCGAAATACCCGGCGAGATGACGCCGGAACAGCCGCCAGGCAGCGCGATCAACAAACTGCGCGCCATTGGCAATCGCGGCAATTTCATCGCGCTGTTCCAGCAGCGCCAATTGCACCGCGATCTGGAAATTACGCGAAGATTGATCGAGCAGTTCCGACAGCTGCAGCTGACGCGCGTGAAGATCAAGCCGGCGCAAGGCATCGGGCATCACATCGGCCGGCAGGATCCGCACCGATAACTGGTGTTGCTGGCGCAGACGCTCTGTCAGCGCGGCACCAATTTCGGCATTGGATAGCCGCAGTTCGTCCGAAAGTGCCTCAGCAGCGGTTTCAAGATCGGGGAAGTGGTTGCGCCAGCGTTCAATCTCGCGGCGGACCAGCTCCATCGGATCGCTTGGCGATGGGGCAACCTCGCTGCCGCCCGCATCATACAGCCGGGCAAAGGCCAGCGCGGCATGCGGTGCCGCAGCAAGCCATTCGGCTATTTCATCGCGATCGATCGCCAGATCAGCAAAGCGTTCATCCGACAGGCGTCGGCGCAGCCCATCGATCCCGCCCACCGCCTCGCCCTGACGCAGTGAACGCGGATCGAAATCAAAATGTTCGACCAGCTGGACCACCAGCCGCGCCGAGAGTGGTCGCTGATTTCGCTCTACAAGATTGAGATAGCTGGCAGAAATACCTAGCCGGGCAGCCATGCCTGCCTGAGTCAACCCCTCACCCCGGCGCAGGCGGCGAATTGTCGGACCAGCCAGGATTGCAGTTTCAGCCATGAATGGTTTTTGTAATTTTATTTACAATTTTGCAAGTCATTCCTGCGGAATATGCGCGGCTGAACAAGTTTTTTTGTAATTTTCATTACTAGGTCGCGGCAAGCCACGCTACCCAATCTACTCAAGTTTCAGCGTTTTGCCGTCGGCCTCACCAGGCAGCGACAATTTGCTGCTCAAGCTCCTGGGGAGGAGAAACGATGACCGCCGGGATGCCCCTTTCATCCCGGCGGTCATCAACCCAGCCTGAACTATAAGCCAATTCAACCGATTACCCTGCTCCATGCGGGCTAGCCTCTCGGCAAAAGCTCACACTACCTAGCGCTTAGGCATCAGCAGCATCGCGCCGCTGGCCAGCGCTTCGGATGCAATAGCGATCACCTTGTCCGCCTCGGGCGCGAAGAAGGGGCTGTGGAGCGAAGGCAGGATCAGTCCTTCGCGCTTTGCGGCCTCAAGCTCGGCCGCCGGGCGCGCGCCGACCCAGAAGATCAGCGATTTGATCCGGTCAGGCTCGGTCCGGGCAAATTCGCCGAAATCCTCGCCCGCCATCACCGGATCAGCCGAAGCCACCCGGTCTGCGCCAAATCTCGCGCGGAAAAAATCACTCATCTGGCCGGTGAACTCGGGCGTGTTATAAGTCGCCTTGCCATAGGGTTCCAGCACCGTAACGGTTGGCATCAATCGATTGGGACTGCCCGAAGCCTGCGCTTCGCCCGCAACTATCCGGCGAATCCCGTCGAGCAGCAGTATGCGTGAGGCATCGCTATAGCTGCGCACGGTAAGCTGCAGCTTCGCCTCATCGGAAATAATGTTGTGCTTGGCCCCGGCATGGAAACTGCCGACTGTCACCACCGAAGGATCAAACGGACTGGATTCGCGGCTGACCAGCGTTTGCAGTCGCATCACGATCGCGCTGGCCAGCACGATCGGATCCTTGGTGGTGTGCGGATAGGCCCCGTGCCCGCCCAGCCCACGCACCGTGATATCGATACTATCGACATTGGCGAGCGCAAAACCCGGCCGCATCCCGATCACGCCAGCGGCCAGATCGCCGGTATCGTGAAAAGCCAGCGCATAATCGGGCTTGGGAAAGCGGGTGAACAGCCCATCGCCCAGCATCGCCCTGGCACCCAGATTCACTTCCTCCGCAGGCTGCCCGAT
>JAYVKX010000139.1:0-2458 GCA_043768005.1 Novosphingobium sp.
ATCCCACCGCCCGCCGCCTGCTCCAATCCGGCAACATAGCGACCAAGCACCGGCGACAAATAGGCATCGACCACGGTCGTATCGCCCCGCCCGATTAGCTTAATCAGCGGTGCGACTTCGTGACTGGCCGAAATCTGGGTGAAGCCGATCTCGCGGGCGATGTCTGCCAAGGTCACTTCATGGGCGGTGTAGCGATAGCCATGCACCAGCACGATCGCGACTGCGCGCAGCCCGTTATCGAACGCGGCCTGCAAGTCCCTGCGCGCCGCTGCAGCGTCGAGCGGACGAACCACGGTTCCATCCGCGCCCAGCCGTTCGTCGATCTCGGCCACGCCCGAATAGACCCTCTTCGGCAAAACGATCTGCCGCACAAACAATTCGGGCCGCTCCTGGTAACCGATCTGCAACGCATCTCCGAAGCCGCGGGTGATCGCCAGCAGCACCGGCTCACCCTTGCGCTCGAGCAGGGCATTGGTCGCAACCGTGGTCCCGATCCGCAGTTCGAGCGGCGGGAGGGAACCCTCCCCTGCGCCAGTAAGCTGGCGCATCGCCGCGACCGCCGCGTCGGCATAGTGGCCCGGGTTCTCGGACAGCAGCTTGGCGGTATGCAGCACCCCGCCGGGCGACCGCGCGATCACATCGGTGAAGGTGCCGCCCCGGTCGATCCAGAATTGCCACTTGCATGTCATATGCTGTGGTTAGTCAGTAAGGCGAAGGAGAGCCACCTGCGAATTTTATCCGCCGGTTGCGCATATAACTTGCTGATTTGATGGATTGCAATCGATAGGCGGATGCGCAATCGTCATGCCGGGTCGCGGGTCGCATCGCGTCTGGAGGGGACATGACGCAAATTCCGGAATCGGCTGGCACCGCCACTCCTTATCGGGCGTTCATTTCCTATAGCCATACAGATGCCAGCTTCGCGCATTGGCTGCATCGGCGGCTTGAGAATTTTCGCCTGGCCGATCGCGACGATGCATTGCGACCGATCTTTATCGATCACGCGGAACTGGTCGCGGGGGGCGATCTGACAGCACAGGTGCGCGACGCGCTCACCAAAAGCGAAGCACTGATCGTGGTGGCCAGCCCGGCCGCGCGCGCCAGCCGCTGGGTGGCTCAAGAGATCGCACTGTTCCGCGAACACCATCCCGATCGCCCAGTCCTCGTCGCGCTCTACCAGGGCGAGCCTGCCGCCGCATTTCCCGAAGCACTTTTGGCGCACGCCGGTACCGCGGTCGAGCCGCTGGCCGCCGATTTCAGACGCAAGCAGGACGGGCGGCGGCTCGCGCTGCTCAAGATCGTGGCTGGCCTCACCAGTGTGCCGCTCGACCGATTGGTCCGCCGCGATGGGCAGGCCCGCCAGCGCCGCGTGATGGCCATCACGGCACTGGCCGCAACAATCATCCTAATCCGTGCGGCATTGCTACTTACGGCGAGTCGTGCGCGGGCCGATGCCGAACGGCGACGCGTCGAGACCGAGGGGATGGTCGAATTCATGCTGACGGATCTGCGCCAGAAGCTGAAAGGCGTAGGACGGCTGGAAATCATGAGTTCGGTCAATGAGCGGGCGATGGCGCACTACGCGGGCGAGCGCGATCTGGGCAGCCTGCCTGACGAAACGCTTGAGCGCCGCGCGCGCCTGCTCCAGGCGATGACCGAGGACGATCTGCAAACCGCCGCAGTCGAACGCGGCCGGATCGAGGCGGCCGAAGCCTATCGCATTACCGCCGACTTGCTCCGCCGCGATCCCACCAACGCCGACCGCATCTTCAACCATGCCCAAAGCGAATATTGGGTCGGTTACGCCGCGTTTATCCAGCACGATTACGTCACTACAGAACAGCATTGGCAGGCCTATCGCGAGTTAGCCGAACGCCTTGTGGCAATCGATCCAAAGCAGACCAAATGGCAGTATGAAGTGGTCCACGCCGAAGGCAATTTATGCACGCTTGCCCTCGCCACGCCCCCCAAACCGCCTGCAGCACTGCCGCACTGCGTTGTTGCCAGCCGTGCGATGGAGCGCATTACGGCGGTGCTACCGCATGATCTGCAAGCCAGGCTGGACCTGGCCAACCGCTATGCCTGGCAGGCTGACGCCTTGACCGGAATGGGCGACATTGCCGGAGCACTGCAATTGCGCGAGCGACAGCATGCCCTGGTCGCTACCGCAGCGCGGGAATTTCCCGGCGATGCACGGGCCGATGAAGCCCGATTGCTGGCCGAAATCGGGCTTGGCCGGGCGCTGATGCGCACTGGCCGCGCGACCGAGGCGCAAGCGGCCGCAGCACGCGCGCGCCAGATTGCCGACTTGCTCCACCGTAAAGATCCCGCGAACCTGAACTGGGCTGGCTGGATCGAAATGATCGCGGACATTACCACAAAACACTGACCAGTACTGCCAATGGAGGATGCTGATGCCAAAAGACACGATACTTCACGGGACCCCGTTCGGCTTCGA
>JAYVKX010000140.1:0-4142 GCA_043768005.1 Novosphingobium sp.
CGCCTATACCGATGGCAGTATGGGCTATCTGCGTCAAAAAGATGTGATAGCGCTGATCGAGGCGCATGGTTTTGAGTTGGTCGCCAAAAGTGAACTCAATGCCAATCCGCGTGATCCGGCTAACCATCTCGCCGGGGTGTGGACGCTGCCACCGGTGTTCACGCTTGGTGACAAGGACCGTGCGAATTACGTAGCGATCGGCGAGAGCGACCGGATGACGCTTCTGTTCCGCAAGCGGCCCTGATAAGGGCAGCAGCATGACCACCCTGACCGTCGCTGCGCTCCAACTTGCGCTTGGCTATGCCGATGAGGCAGACAATATCGCCGCCGTTTCCGCACAGGTTGAACAGGCCGCCGCTGCGGGTGCGCTGTTGATCCTGCCGCCGGAACTGTTTTCCGGCCCCTATTTCTGCAAGGTTGAGGATGAAGCGCGGTTTGCGCTGGCCCGGCCTGCCTCCCAGCACCCCTCGGTCATCGCAATGCAGGCGCTGGCGGCTAGGCTCAAAGTAGCGATCCCGACCAGTTTTTTTGAGCGCGACGGGCATCATTATTACAACACCGTGGCCATGATTGGCCCCGATGGTGAAGTGATGGGCACCTATCGCAAGAGCCATATCCCCGATGGGCCGGGCTATGAGGAAAAATACTATTTTCGCCCCGGCAATGATGGTTTCAAGGTTTGGAATATCTTCGGCGCGCGGATCGGGGTGGGGATCTGCTGGGATCAGTGGTATCCCGAATGCGCGCGAGTGATGGCGCTGATGGGGGCAGAATTGCTGCTCTATCCCACCGCAATCGGGACCGAGCCCTATAATGCAGAGCTGGATACCAGCCGGATGTGGCGCCGCGCGATGCAGGGCCATGCGGTATCGAACTGCATGCCGGTGGTGGCGGCTAACCGGATTGGAACAGAAGACGGCCAGCGGTTCTATGGCCACAGCTTCATCGCCGATGAATGGGGTGATTTCATTGCCGAATTTGGCGGGGAGGAAACCGGCGTGCTGATGGCTACGCTTGATCTTGGCCGGGCGGCAAAGCACCGGGCAGGGATGGGCTTTTTTCGCGATCGCCGCCCCGGACTGTACAGCCGAATCAGCCAGGACATATGATCGGCGTGGGCCAGAGTTATTTGATCGCGCTGGGCTCCAACCGCAGGCACCATCGCCACGGAGCGCCGCCCAATGTGCTGCAAGCGGCACTGGCGGCGCTGGCTGATGCCGGGATCACGGTAGAGGCCGCCGCACCAATCATCGCCAGCGCCCCGCTTGGCGCATCGCTGCGCCGCTATGCCAATAGCGCAGCGCTGGTGAAAACTGGGCTGGAGCCCGAAGCGCTGCTGGATGCGCTGAAGCAGATCGAGGCGCGATTTGGTCGCAGAACTGGCGGGCAGCAGTGGTCGGCGCGGGTGCTGGACCTTGATATCGTGCTGTGGAGCGGCGGCGCTTTTGCATCGCCAGCACTGATTGTGCCGCATCCGGCCTTTCGGACCCGCGACTTCGTGCTCCGCCCGGCTTGCATGATTGCGGCTGATTGGCGCGATCCGATCAGCAGCCTCTCGCTGCGCCAACTTCGTGCAAGGCTGATCAGGCGCTTGACCCGGCCCCGCCTGCTCCCTAGGTGACGGCGACCCGTGGTGCGGGCCCTTAGCTCAGTCGGTAGAGCAACTGACTTTTAATCAGTAGGTCGCTGGTTCGAACCCAGCAGGGCTCACCACCCGGGTCATCGCAATTGTACCGGTTGCCGCCGTTGTGCGCCGTCCCGGGATGTATGCATTGCAGTTCAGCAGCGAGACAGCACAGGCTGTTACACCCCGCATGGATGTTTGCCGAAATTAATGGGCAGCGCAAAGCGCCGCTGCAAGTAAAGCGTTAACGCTGGACGTGCCACAAGTTCTCTTGATGTTGAATGGTCCGATGCTGAAAGGAACGCGATGCGCGCAGATCTGCTCAGCCAAAGGGCCACCGCAATCGGGCGAATTGCCTGCGGGCTGGGGGTTCTGTGGATGACCGCCGCAATGACACAGGCACCCGCGCCAGCCAATCGCGGCGCGGCGCTGATATGCATGGTAGCTGGGGTGAACGCGATCCGCCCGGTCACCTCTTCGTCTGCAGTATGCGCGGTGTTTAAGCGGCAGATCGATCGCGCGCTGACGGCACCGACGCAGACGGTTGGTGGACTGGCGGCGGGATCACGCGGCGACTGGATCAAACTTGACGTGCGCCTGCTCAAATCTGGAACCGTGACGGCGGATGCGGCCAGCCGGTTACAGGGCAAAACAGTGGCGCACCCGCAGATCGCCATTGATGTGATGGACAAATCTGTGGGCATGCGCGAAATCGAAATTCTGGCTCAAGAGGTCGCGAAAGCGATCTCTGCAGCGCGATAAAATGTTGAACAGGGTCGGGTGAATGGCTGAAATGGAAACGATCTTGTGGGTGCTGGATCCCCAGCTTGATGCCTTTACCGGAGCGATGAGTGGCGCGTCGATCCTTGCCGGTTCCGCCCAGACTGCGACCGGACTGGAGACGGGCAGCCTCAAGCAGGCTGGCGGCGGAGCACTGAACGCCGCCGATGCGGTTCCAGGCGATATCAACTCAACCGTTAGCGCCCCGCTCGGCGGATATATCGAAGGCACGATCGACGCGGTTGGCGATCATGACTGGTACCGGGTTTCGCTGACTGCGGGGCAGACTTATACATTCACGACACGGCTTGATGGGACGTTGTCAGACAGCGTTCTGACGCTGCGTGATGCCTCGGGTAATCTGCTGGCAGAGAACGATGATGCGATCCCGGGCGGGTCATATGGCTTTTCGGAGATCACCTTTACCGCCTCTTCATCGGGAACCTATTTCCTTGATGTCAGCGGGTTTGAAACCGGCACCGGCTCATTCTATCTGACCGCGAGTGCACCGGTGGCCGATAGCATCGCGGCAGCCGCGACAACGACTGCCAGTCTATCCCTTGGCACTGCGCAAAGTGGTGTTCTTGATGCCAATGGCGATCATGATTGGTTCGCGGTTCAGCTGGTCGCTGGCCAGACCTATTTCTTCACAACTACCGCAACTGGCGGGGCGAGCGACGTTGACACCGCCTTGATGCTGCGATCCGGATCGGGGGGATTGCTCGCCTATAACGACGACAGCGCGGGCACTTATTCGCGGATCCGGTTCACCCCTTTAACTTCGGGCACCTATTACCTTGATCTGGGCGCCTGGGGAAATGACCAGGCCGGAGCATACCGCGTTACCGCCGAAATTGCGCCGCCGTTGCAGATTTTCACTAATACTCAGATCGCCTACCAGCTGACCAATACCGCCTGGGGCGGCACCGATCGGCACTTTGCAGTTCAGCCCGGCGGCACATTGTCCGTAAACCTTACTCAGCTGACTGCCGACGGACTGTTCCTGGCGCGTGAGGCGCTGAACCTGTGGCATGATGCGACCGGGATTAATTTCAACGAAGTCAGCACCGGGGGCCAGATCCAGTTTGATGACAATCAGGCCGGCGCATTTTCCTCCTCGGTTTACAGCGGATCGATCATCTCGCGTTCAGATGTCAATGTGTCGACACAGTGGCTGGTCACATCGGGCACCACGCTGCGCAGCTATTCATTCCAGACCTATGTTCACGAGATTGGCCATGCACTGGGGCTGGGCCATGCCGGGAACTACAACAACGTTGCCAGCTATGCCCAGGATGCCAGCTTTTTGAACGATAGCTGGGCGACTACGGTGATGTCCTATTTCGATCAGGCCGAGAATAGCTATTTCAACAATCTGGGCTTCACCCGCCAGTTTACCGCAACCCCGATGGTCGCCGATATCATTGCCACGACGGATCTTTACGGCGTGGCCACCACCATCCGCACTGGCAACACCACCTATGGGTTCAACAACAATTCCGGGCGGGCCATCTATGATGCGGCGGTTGGTCAGACGGCGGTTTCATTTACCATCGTCGACAACGGCGGCATAGATACAATTGATTTTTCTGGCTATTCATCAAATCAGCGGATTGACCTGAACGCGGAAAACTTTTCCAATATTGGCGGCCGGATCGGCAATATGAGTATCGCTCGCGGCACGATCATCGAGAATGCCCGGGGCGGATCGGGCAATGATGTGCTGATCGGCAATGCG
>JAYVKX010000141.1:0-2395 GCA_043768005.1 Novosphingobium sp.
GGAAGCCGATAGCCTTGCCTATGTGCTGGATAATTTGGCCGATCTGGTGGTCAAGGAGGTCCATGGCTCGGGCGGCTATGGCATGCTGATCGGGCCGACCTCGTCGAAGAAGGAGATCGAGGCGTTTGCCGCCAAGCTGCGCGCGCGCCCGGATAATTACATCGCCCAGCCGACGCTGGCGCTGTCCACCGTGCCGATCTTCACCAAGGCCGGCCTTGCCCCGCGCCATCTGGATCTGCGCCCGTTTGTGCTGGTCTCGCCAGAAGGGATCGACATCACCCCGGGCGGGCTGACGCGGGTGGCGCTGAAAAAGGGCTCGCTGGTGGTGAACTCGTCGCAAGGCGGCGGCACCAAGGACAGCTGGGTGCTGGAAGACTGATGGGGATGGCCACTCCCCCTCCCCGTTCGCGCTCGCGTCGAGCAAAGTCGAGATACATCGCCAGGCGTCTCGACTTCGCTCGATACGAACGGACTCTTGGATTGGTGGGACGTTCTTCATGCTAGGCCGCACCGCCAACGGCATCTTCTGGATGGCCCGCTATCTCGAACGGGCGGAGAATACTACGCGGCTGCTGGACGCCGGGTTCCGCATGGCGCTGACCCGTGATGCGGTGACGAGCGAGGATGAATGGCGTTCCGTGGTCAGCACGGTGGGGCAGACAGCGGGGTACGAGGCGGCGCATTCCAGCTATTCGGGGGGGCAGGTGTGGAATTTCCTGCTGCGAGAAAAATCGAACCCTAACAGCGTTCTGGCGATGATCGAAGCGGCGCGGACCAATGCCCGCGGGGTGCGCACCGCGCTGACCCGCGAGGTGTGGGAAGGGATCAACGAAAGCTGGATGCTGCTCAAGGAAATCCTCGCCCGGCCGGTCCGCGAAGGCTCGCTTGGCATGGTGCTGGGGATCATCCGGCGGCAGGCGACGCTGGTGCGCGGGGCGATGGACGGGACCATGCTGCGCAACGAGATCTTCAATTTCGCGCGGATCGGCACGTTTAGCGAACGGGCGGATAATACCGCGCGGATCCTTGATGTGAAATATTACGTGCTACTGCCCTCGCTCGCCTGGGTCGGCTCAAGCCTGGATAATGTGCAGTGGGAAGGCGTGCTGCGCTCGGTCGCAGGCGACCGCGCCTATCGCTGGCTCAACGCAGGGACAATGGATCCGCGCGGGATTGCCGAGTTCCTGATCCTTGATCGCCGGTTTCCGCGCAGCCTGGCCTCGTGCCACGACAAGCTGCGCTCAAACCTGCGCGGGCTGTATCATGAATATGGCGAGATGACCTCTGCCCATAGCCAGCTTGATGGGCTGGGCGCGCTGCTGGAGACCAGCATCGAGACGATCTTTGACCGGGGGCTGCATGAATTCATCGGTGAATTTATCGCCTGCAACCAGCTGGTCGCGCAAGCGATCGAGCGTGATTACCGGTTTTACGCCTGATGCGATTGAAGATCCGCCACACCACCCATTATCACTATACCCAGCCGGTCAGCCACGGGCTGCAGCGCCTGCGGCTGACCCCCAAATCAACCCAGGGCCAGCAGGTGCTGGAATGGCGGATGGATATTGCAGGCGGCACCCCGCAGGCCGAATATGAGGATCACAACCACAATCGCACCACGCTGATCACGGTCGAACCCGGGGTGAGCGCGGTGCAGATCCATTGCGACGGGGTGGTGCAGACGGCGGATAATGCCGGGGTGATCGGCCACCACGCCGGGCATATGCCGCTGTGGGCGTTCCTCACCCAATCGCTGCTGACCCGCCCGGGCCCCAAAATTCGCAGCATGATGGCCCAGCTTGATGATCCGCGCGGGGATGTGCTGGCCAGCCTTCATGCGCTGTCGCAGGCGGTGATCGGTTCGGTCAGCTATGTCATCGGCGCAACCGATGTGGCGACCACTGCCGAAGAGGCCGCCGCGATCGGCAGCGGGGTGTGCCAGGATCATGCCCATATCTTCATCGGCGCGGCCCGGGCGCTGGGCGTTCCGGCGCGCTATGTCAGCGGCTATCTGATGATGGATGACCGGATCGATCAGGAGGCCGGCCACGCCTGGGCCGAGGCGCATGTGGCGGGGCTGGGCTGGGTGGGGTTCGATGTGTCCAACGGGATCAGCCCCGATGCCCGCTATGTCCGCGTTGCCACGGGCCGCGATTACCGCGAGGCGGCACCGGTATCCGGGGTTTCCTATGGAGCTGGGGATAGCTCGCTCGAAGTGCTGCTGGCGGTTGAACAGCAGATCGTTGAGCAGTAGGCGCATGGGCGAGAAGAGGACTGGCCTGTGACCTATTGCGTGGGAATGACGCTCGACAAGGGGCTGGTGTTGATGAGCGACACAAGGACCAATTCCGGCGTCGATAATATCTCCACCTTCCGCAAGATGTTCCACTGGTCG
>JAYVKX010000142.1:0-5657 GCA_043768005.1 Novosphingobium sp.
GCGCGGGCCGGAATTGATCACCCCGCCGCCGGTGTAGAAGATCGGCGCCTTGGCATTGGCGATCAGCTCGATCGCGCGGGCGATGTCGCGGCTGCTGCCCTCAAGCTGCGGCGTGTAGCGGTTGCGGCGCTGCGGGGGCCCATCGCTGAAGCTGGCGACGGCAACCTGCACATCCTTGGGAATGTCGATCAGCACCGGTCCGGGGCGGCCTTGGGTGGCGATCTGGAACGCCTCGTCGATGGTCGCAGCGAGTTCGGCTGGGTCTTTTACCAGATAATTGTGCTTAGTGCAGTGGCGCGTGATGCCGACCGTATCGGCTTCCTGAAAAGCGTCGGACCCGATCAGGCTGGTGGCAACCTGACCGGTGATGATCACCAGCGGGATTGAATCCATAAAGGCGTCGGCGATCCCGGTAACCGCATTGGTCGCTCCGGGACCGGATGTTACCAGCACCACCCCGGGCTTGCCGGTGGAGCGGGCATAGCCTTCGGCAGCATGGGCCGCGCCCGCTTCGTGGCGGACGAGAATGTGGCGGATGCGTTTGTCGCCAAACAGTGCGTCATAGATCGGCAGCACCGCGCCGCCGGGATAGCCGAACACGAATTCGACTCCCTGACGAACCAGGCTTTCGACCAGGATGCTGGCGCCGCTGCGCTCGTCGCTCACCTTGATAACCTTTCCATTACGAATGTGCGGACTGGTGAATGGAATGACCCGCCACAGCGTGAACCGTGCCGGGCCTTCTCTCCAACGCGCACAAAGCCTGCCGAAACAGGAGTTGCGGGGCCTCTAGGAGACATGAAATAACGTGTCAAGCCTTATTTACGCAATAATGATGCGAAAACAGTAGTAATATCGTAATTATTATCTTCTATCCGTGGCCAGCCTGGCGGTGGCTGGTGGTTGAACCAGGTATATTGCCGCTTGGCATAATTGCGCGTCGCCTGGCTGCCGCGCGTCGCTGTCTCGGCCAAACTGGCCTCGCCTGCAAGGTAAGCCGCAATTTCGGGGACGCCAATGGCACGCATGACGGGCAGGGCGGGATCAAGCTGGCGACCAAGCAGAGCGCGGACTTCATCGATTGCGCCGCCTGCCAGCATGGCCGCAAATCGCGCATCGCAGCGCGGATAAAGCGTTTCGCGTGGTGGCAGCAGGATCGCGGGGTGGAGCGCTACGCTATCTGCAACCCCGCCGCTGAGTTCGGCCTGCCATTCTGCCAGACTGCGCCCGGTTGAACGGATAACCTCCAGCGCCCGCGAGATCCGGGCCGCATCTGCCGGGGCGAGGGTAGCAGCGCGCGCTGGGTCTTCGGCTTGTAGCGCGGCATAGGCCGCTTCCACCCGGAGCGCGCGGACCTCCTCGCGCACCGCAGGGTCTATTGCCGGAACGGGGGCGATGCCATCGAGCAACGTGCGCTGATATAGCCCGGTGCCGCCGACCAGGATCGGAACGGCGCCCGCCGCATGAATATCCCCAATCGCGGCGCGCGCGCGGTCAGCCCAATCGGCGGCGGAACAGGCTCCGGCTCCGTCCCATGATCCGAACAGCATATGCGGCACCCCGCGCTTTTCTGCCGCTGTGGGTCGCGCGCTCAGCACCGCAAGATCGGCATAGACCTGCGCGCTATCGGCGTTGATGATTACTGCTTGCTGGCCGCCTTCGATCAAGGCCAACGCCAGCCGTACCGCGCAATCGCTCTTGCCGCTGGCGGTCGGCCCTGCGATGAGCGCCAGCGGCGGCATCGCGGCCATTGATTCAGGGGATTCCACCGTGCTCATTGCCCGGCTGATAGCAGAACCGGACGCGCTGTCCGCAAATCTTGGATCGGCGATCCGCGAAATCGAAGCGCAGGGGATGCGCGTGCATTCGGCCGGCCCTTTGCGCCATGACAATGCGGTACTGGAAATCGCTGCGGAAGGCGGAACTGCCGGGGCATTGCGCAGCATTCTGGATGCGGCATTTGCGCCGTCTGACCTGCTGGTGGCCGATCATCTGCCGCTAGTGCCCCGGGTGTTCGTCTCGGACATGGATTCGACCATGATCGGCCAGGAATGTATTGACGAGCTGGCCGATTTTGCCGGGATCAAGCCGCAGATCGCCGCGATTACCGAGCGCGCGATGCAGGGTGAGCTTGATTTTGCCGAGGCGCTGACGGCAAGGGTCCGGCTGCTGGGCGGGCTGGGTGAGGGGGCAATTCTTGATTGCCTGGAGCAACGGATCACCCCGATGCCCGGCGCCAAAACCCTGGTCGCAACGCTGAAAGCGCATGGCTGCCACACCGTGCTGGTGACGGGCGGGTTCCATCAATTCGCCGATCCGGTGGCGGAGCAGCTTGGGTTCGAACAGATTTTTGCCAATCGGCTGGCGGTGGCAGGTGGCAAGCTGACCGGCGGCTTGATCGGCGGGATTGTGGATAGTGCGATCAAGCGGGACGTGTTGCTGCGCGAAGCGGAGCGGCTGGGCGATGCTGTCAGCCTTGCCACTGGTGACGGGGCCAATGATATTCCGATGTTGCAGGCGGCGCGCTATGGCATCGCCTATCATGCCAAGCCCAAGGCCCGCGCCGCGGCAGACGGCGCTATCGATCGCGGCGATCTGACTAGCGTGCTGCGGCTACTGGGGATTGCGCCGGGCGAGTGGGTTTCAGGCTAGGCGTTTGCGCCGCGCCCTTATACTGGCCGCGATTCTCAGGCCCAGCGCCGCAAAAGCCACTCCCACGCAGATGCCCGCATAAGGCATTTCCTCGCTCGCCGCGATGCGGCCGCCATAGGTGAAAACAAACACCGCCCACAGCCAGTGAATTCCGGCGGTGTGGAGGCGCTTCCAATTCTTGCCCAGGGCCTGCTGCGCTGCATCGCTGGAAGTCAGCGCCATGGCATAAAGCAGCATATAGGCCAGGCCGCCGCCCAGCACCGTCACCAGCTTTGGTGGCTGTCCCGCCAGCGTCAGGTATGTGACCAGCGCATAAAGATGCACTGTGTGGCTGGCTGCAAAGCCTAGGCCCCACCAGCGCCGATCGCGAACCAGCGCCTTGGTCAGCGCATTCGGCCACAGCCGCAGCAGCGATGATGCGGCGTAGGTCAGCATGAAAATCGGAAAGCCGACCCGCGCCGTCCACCGTGCGGCCAGCAGCCAGCCTTGCACCGCGCTGCTGCCGATATAGAGCCCCGCTTGCACAGCTGCTAGTGCAACCAATAATCCCACCGCCACAGGCCAGCGTCTTGCCGTCACCATTGCTCCCTCGATAACCCCGGGGTCTGCTGCTAACCTGATCGCAAGATTTTATCCATAGCGTCGAAGTCTATTGACATGAATGTAAGTAGAAGGCATTTTATCGCCATGGACAGTCTCTCCCCCGCCGCCTTCGTGGCCGATGATCGTGGTGACACCAGCGTATCGCCGGCGTCCACCAGCCTGCAGATGTTTGATGACGGGCGGCCCGAACCGGTGCTGCGCCCGCTGAAAGCCTGGCGCCATTTCCGTAAGCTGCTGAAGGACAAGGAAAACACCGAAGAGGTATTCCACATCTTTGAATCGCTGCCGTGGAAGGGCCTGCGCCCTGCAGCCGAAGCATTCCTGAGCGGTGAACGCGGGCAGGCGATCCGGGCGAGCGAGCCGCATCTGCCCGTAATTCTTGATGATCACGCCGCACTGCGCCTGCTGCCCGCAGGCAGCGTGGCCCATGCCTATTGCGACTTCATGGAACGCGAGGGGCTGAGCGCGCAAGGGCTGGTCGATGAGTTCGACCGGTTCAACAATGGCCGCTATGCCTTCAACGACCAGTTCGAATGGTATATGAACCGGCTGCGCGATACCCATGATCTGCTCCACATCCTGACCGGCTATGGCCGCGACGCGCTGGGCGAACAATGCGTGCTAGCCTTCACCTACAGCCAGCAACCAAGCCCCGCGCATCTGTTCATCGCCTATGCTGGCGGGATCAACATGAAGAGCCGGGTCAAGAGCAAAGCCCCGGTGCTGCGCGCGGTCCGCGAGGGCCAGAAACTGGGCAAGGCCTGCCCGCGGATCGTAGAAACCCCGATCCGTGAACTGCTTGCCATGCAGGTGGATGAAGCGCGGGCGAAGCTTGGTATAACGCCGGTGCGTTATTATGCGCAGGCCCATGCGGTGTGGCGCGCCGAGGGGATCGATCCCTATGATATGCTGACGGAGAAGGCGGCTTAGCGTTCTTCAATCCTCCAGGTTTTCGCGAAGCGCAAACGGGGAGGGGGACCGCCGCCAAAGGTGGTGGTGGAGGGGTTCCGGCGTTTGCGCAATTACCCCTCCGTCAGCCCTGCGGGCTGCCACCTCCCCATTTGGCTACGCAAAACGGGGAGGATCAACGGAGGCTTAGCCTTCCATCCAGTCGCGGAAGAAGCTGTCGCTGGCTTCGCGCAGCGCGGCCAGCGGAACCGAGAAGCCCGGGCCGCATACCGCTTTGCCGCCGGTGTTGCCGATCCGGATCATCGGGATACCTTCCGCGCGGATCGTATCGGCGACTGAACTTGTCACCACATACCGCGCCTGATCCTCGCCAAAGGCGGTGAAGTGATCGCCGATTTCATCCAGCGTGCAGCCGATGCCGCCCGCCAGCGCCATTTCGGCCAGCGCAACCAGCAACCCGCCATCTGATACATCATGCACCGCGCTCAGCCAGCCAGCTTCCACCAGCTGGCGAATGAATTCGGCATGGCGGCGCTCGGTCATGAGATCGACTGGCGGAGGCAGGCCTTCCTCTCTGCCATGCACTTCGCGCAGCCACAGTGATTGGCCAAGGTGGCCGCCCGAATGGCCAATCACGAAAATAGCCTCGCCCTCAGCCTTGAAGCCGATCGTGGTCATCTTGGTGTGGTCCTGCATCAGCCCGACGCCGCCAATCGCTGGCGTGGGGAGAATGGCAGAGCCGCCGCCGGTGGCCTTGCTTTCGTTATAGAGACTGACATTCCCGCTGACGATGGGGAAATCCAAGGCCCGGCAGGCATCGCCCATGCCCTCCAGACAGCCGACAATTTGCCCCATGATTTCGGGGCGCTGCGGGTTGCCGAAGTTAAGGCAGTTGGTGATGGCGAGCGGTAAGGCGCCGACCGCGCTGATGTTGCGATAGCATTCCACCACCGCCTGCTTGCCGCCCTCATAGGGATCGGCATAGCAATAGCGCGGGGTGCAATCGGTGCTCATCGCGAGCGCTTTTTTGGTGCCGTGGATGCGGACTACCGCCGCATCGCCGCCCGATTTCTGCATGGTATCGGAGCCAACCTGGCTGTCATACTGCTCCCAGATCCAGCGGCGCGAGGCGAGGTCAGGGCAGGCCATCAGCTTGAGCAGATCAGCGCCGATATCGCTGCTTTGCGGAACATCGGCCAGCGGCGCGGGTGAGGGTGTTTTGGTGTAGGGCCGATCATACAGCGGCGCATCATCGGCGAGCGGACCCAGCGGAATGTCGCAGACCACCTCGCCATCAAATTCCAGCACCATATGGCCAGTGTCGGTTACTTCGCCGATCACCGCGAAGTCCAGTTCCCACTTCTTGAAAATCGCCGCGGCCATCGGCTCTTTGCCGGGCTTGAGCACCATCAACATCCGCTCTTGGCTCTCGCTCAGCATCATCTCATAGGGGGTCATATGCGCTTCGCGGCACGGGACCATATTCATGTTGA
>JAYVKX010000143.1:0-3088 GCA_043768005.1 Novosphingobium sp.
CGCTGCGGCGACGCCTGCAGCGGTGTTTACTCCGACTCCCGGCACCTACGATGTGACCCCTCCCGGCGGCACCACCTCAACCAACACGCTTATGGCCGATGGTGTCTTTGTCCGCCGCGATGCCAAGGGCACAGTTACCGCCAAGGGTAAATGGGCGGTCAGGGACGGCAAGACCTGCTTCGTGCCCGAGAAGGGAGCTGAAGAGTGCTATACCGACAGCATGCCCGCTGCTGACGGCAGCTTCACCGCGACCAACGCCAACGGCGTAGTAATGCAGATCAAACCGCACGCAAAATAAGCAAGTGGCGGCGGCGGGGGGATCCGTCAGGGTTCCCCCGCCCCCCACAGCCGGGACTGCGCCACAAAGCCGCGACGATCATTCAGCGTAAGCGCGCACCAGCCAGCGCCGCAATCGCCCAGCAGGCCAACTACGCCGGGCTGAAGCCGCCACAACAGCCGCGCCGATGCTGCGCCCTTGTCGCGCATATCGGCCAGCCCCTTGCCCGCGACCACCGCGCCGCGTTCCCGGGTGAGAAAGCGCGCCATCATCCAGCCCTGATTCCCAGCAGAATCCTGCACCAGCCGCCAGCCATCCTTGATCCGGATCACCTTGAGCGGCAGATGTTGGCGGTGATAGACCCAGGCGATCCGGTAATCCTCACCCGGCCCGGCCCGTAGATTGACCTCTTCCGACCGGATCGAGGCCCAATAGGGTGTCTTGGCATTTTCGGCACCGACCGGGGCTGCAAAAAACAACGCAACCAGCCAAAGCGATAAGATGTGACGTATTTTCATCGCCTGACGATAGCGGCATAGCCCCATCGGGTTCAAGGCTGCTTGACCGGATGCCCTCGCGCGGCTTAGCGATTGTCCATGCCCGTGGTTTCCGACAGCACTCTCACCCGCCGAGTCTCCGGCATTCCGCGCGTTATCGTCACGCGCCGCCTGATGCCCTCGGTCGAAGCCCGGATGGCCGAATTGTTTGAGGTGGTGCTAAGCCCCGATGACGCCCCGCTGGACCGCGCCGCGCTGATCGCGGCGATGCAGGATGCCGATGTGCTGGTGCCGACCGTGACTGACCGGATCGACGCCAGCATGATCGAAGCGGCTGGAGACCGGATCGGCCTGATCGCCAGCTTTGGCGCGGGGATCGAGCATATCGATCTTGGTGCCGCCCGCACGGCAAAGATCATCGTCACCAACACCCCCGGCGTGTTTACCGATGACACGGCGGATCTGACCATGACGCTGATCCTTTCGGTCCCGCGGCGGGTGGTTGAAGGCGTGCGGCTGGTGCGGCGCGGCGAATGGACCGGCTGGGCACCTTCGGCCATGCTCGGCCACCGGATCGGCGGCAAGCGGCTGGCGATCATCGGCATGGGCCGGATCGGCCAAGCAGTGGCCCACCGCGCCCGCGCCTTTGGGCTTGATATCACCTATCACAACCGCCACCGGCTGCCTGTTGCGCTGGAGAACATGCTGGGCGCGCGGTATGTGGAAGATCTGGGCCAGCTGGTGGCTGAGGCAGATATTCTGACCCTGCATTGCCCGGCTGGCGCAGAAACCCATCACATCATGAGCGCAGCCCGGATTGCGCAAATGAAGCCCACCGCCTTTCTGATCAACACCGCCCGCGGCGATCTGATTGATGAGGAAGCGCTGATCGCTGCGCTGGAAGCGGGTAAGCTGGGCGGTGCCGGGCTGGATGTTTATGCGCGCGAGCCTGGCATCGATCCGCGCCTTCTTGCGTTTCCCAATGTCATCACCCTGCCCCACCTTGGCAGCGCAACTATCGAAGGGCGCGAGGCTTCGGGTGAAAAGGTGGTGGCCAATATCCGCTTCTGGGCCGATGGGCACCGCCCGCCTGATCAAGTGCTGGAAGGCTGGGTATAAGCCCGTTTCCGCGCAATATCTGGCTATACTGCCGCTTGCCCGCAGCACGATCATTGCCCTAGACCCCCGCCCGAGGAAACGAGCAGTGTGATAACGCTGCGCCGAAGGGGGTAGTGCAATGCGCCGATTGACAGCCATGGGTCTTGCGGCGCTTGCCGTGCTTACCCCGATCGCCGCGCAGGCGCAGGAACAACTGATCGATGCAGCTGACAGCGGCGATACCGCGTGGATCCTGATTTCATCGGCCTTGGTGCTGATGATGACCATGCCCGGGCTGACGCTGTTTTACGGCGGGCTGGTCCGCGCCAAAAGCTTCCTTTCGGTGCTGGTGCAAGTCGGCGCGATTGCTGCGGTGGCATCGCTCTTGTGGGTCGTGGCGGGCTACACCATCGCCTTCGGGCCAGTGGGAAGCGGCTGGATCGGCGGGTTCGGCGCAGCGATGCTGGGCGGGCTTGGCAATGTGCGTGAAGGCTATGCCATTCCAGAAAGCGCCTTTGCGCTGTTCCAGATGTGTTTTGCCGCGATCACTCCTGCGCTGATGGTGGGCGCATGGGTTGATCGGGCGCAGTTTGGCTGGGTGGTGGCGTTCAGCGCGCTGTGGGGCCTGATCGTCTATGCCCCGGTTGCCCACTGGATCTGGGGTGGCGGCTGGCTTGCTTCACGGCTGGGGACGATGGATTTCGCGGGCGGAATTGTCGTCCACACCACCGCCGGCGTTTCTGCATTGGTCGCCGCGCTGCTGCTGGGCCAGCGCAAGGGCTTTCCCAAAACGCTGATGCTGCCGCACAGCCCTTCGCTGACGATGGCCGGTGCGGCGCTGCTATGGGTTGGCTGGTTCGGCTTCAACGGCGGCTCGGCGCTGGCGGCGAATGATGATGCGGCCAGCGCGATCATCAACACCCATATGGCCGCCTGCGCCGCCGCGATGATGTGGCTGCTGATCGAACGGTTCACCGTCGGCAAGCCGACCAGCGTGGGCTTTGCCACCGGCGCGGTGGCGGGCCTTGCCACGGTTACTCCGGCGGCAGGATATATCTCGCCGGGCGCAGCAATCCTGTTCGGCGTGATCGCCACGGGCATCTGCTACCCGATGATCCAGTTGGTCAAAAAACGCCTGAAGATCGACGATTCGCTCGATGTGTTCGCGGTCCATGGGGTGGGCGGGATCACCGGATCGCTGCTGCTGGCGGTGTTC
>JAYVKX010000144.1:0-5647 GCA_043768005.1 Novosphingobium sp.
GGGTTCATCGCCGCGATCAGCTGAACCCGCGCGGGAAAGGTCACATGGGCATTGGCCCGCGCCACGCTGACCTCGCCCGTCTCGAGCGGTTGGCGCAGCGAATCGAGTACGGCGCGCTGAAATTCGGGCAGCTCGTCGAGGAACAGCACCCCCAGATGCGCGAGGGAAACCTCACCCGGGCGCACTTTCAGCCCGCCACCGACCAGTGCCGCCATCGAGGCGGAATGATGCGGTGAGCGATAGGGCCGCACCCGGCTGATCCGCCCATCCACCAGTGTTCCCGCCACCGATGCCACCATCGAAACCTCCAGCGCTTCGGCCGGGGTCAGTTCGGGCAGGATACCGGACAGGCAGCTGGCCAGCAGCGATTTGCCCGCGCCGGGCGGACCAACCATCAGCAGATTATGCCCGCCCGCCGCCGCAATCTCCAACGCGCGCTTGGCACTTTCCTGACCTTTGACCTGCGCCAGATCTGGCCCATGTCCGGGCGGCTCTGCCTCGCCCGGTTCGGGCTGGGCCAGCACCTGCGTGCCTTTGAGGTGGTTGAGCAGACTGATCAGATCCGGTGCGGCAAGAATCTGGATGCCGCTGGCCCAGCGCGCTTCTGCACCTTGGGCCGCCGGGCAGATCAGCCCCTGCCCGGTGCCCGATGCGTGGATCGCAGCGAGCAATACGCCGGGCGAGGAAATGATCCGCCCGTCCAGCGCCAGTTCCCCCACCGCCACAAAATCGCCCAGCTGCTCAGCATCGGTCACGCCCATTGCCGCCAGCAGCGCCAGCGCAATCGGCAGATCATAATGCGAGCCTTCCTTGGGAAGATCAGCGGGGGAAAGATTGATCGTGATCCGTTTGGGCGGAAGCGACAGCCCCATTGCCGCCAGCGCCGCATGAACCCGCTCACGGCTTTCACCCACCGCCTTGTCGGGCAGGCCCACCAGTTTGAAATGCGGCATGCCCGGCGCAATCTGGCATTGCACCTCTACGCTGCGGGCTTCGAGCCCAAGATATGCCACCGTCGATACCAGCGCGACCAAACTCTTGCCCCCATTGCCCAATGCCCGGTCAGGTGATGGCGAAGGCCTGCGCTGCTGTCGAGCAGTGATGATGGTAAGCTGGTCTTAACCTTTGGCGTTGGCATTGCGGTAAAGCCCATGGGTGCATCAGGCTGGTCATGCGCCGCTGCTATTCCTTCCTGCTGCCGATTCTGGCCCTGCTCTCTGCCCCGCTCCGCGCGGAAGAGTTGGTCTATGAGACGATCGAGGTGCAGGAGATTGCCTCTGACAGCGACACTGATATCGGCAGCGAGCGGTTTGTTCGAATCGCAGAGCCTGCCCCGGTGCCCCACGGCATCGCCGCCTATGGCCCGTTTCGCGTTTTGGATGGCACCCGCGCTGCGCTGGTCGATGTGACGGATGAGGCCGCGCCCGGGCAGTTTTCCGCCATGCTGCGTGACTATCCCGGTATCTCGATGCTCGAAATGGTCGAATGCCCCGGCACCGAGGATGATCGTGCCAATCTGCGGCTGGGCCGGATGATCCATGCGCGCGGCATAGCCACCCATGTGCCTGCTGGCGGATCGGTCCGCTCGGGCGGGGTCGAGCTGTTTCTGGCAGGCGCGCAACGGATTGCCGATCCGGGCGCGGAGTTTGCGGTCCATGCCTGGGCTGACGAGGATGGGCGGGAACCGGGCGATTACCCCGCCAATGCGCCCGAAAACCGCGCCTATCTGGATTATTACCATGAAATGGGGATGACTGCAGTGCAGGCGGCCCGTTTTTATGCCATGACCAATTCAGTACCCAATGCCGGTGCAAAGTGGCTGGGCGCAGAGGATATGGGCCGCTGGGTGCGACTGGATTGAGGGAGTTTGCCTTGACTCAGCCGTGCAGCTTGCGTAACGGCCCGAGCCTGTAGGACGGTCGCCCTGACAGGCGGCCATTTTTATTTCGTATTTGAGGTTTTTGCGATGAAGCGCACCTTCCAGCCCAGCAATCTCGTGCGCGCCCGTCGCCACGGTTTCCGCACTCGCTCGGCAACGCCGGGTGGCCGCAAGATTCTGGCCGCTCGCCGTGCGCGCGGCCGCAAGAAGCTCTCGGCCTGAGCGAGACTGCTCCTCCGCGCCTCGCTATTTTAACGCGGCGCGCTGATTTCCTTGCTGCCAACCGGGGACTGCGCATCTCGCGTCCCGGGTTCGTGCTGCTCGCCCGGCCCAATCAGGCCCAGCAGATGCGCTTCGGGATCACCGTCACCAAACGAATCGGCAACGCCGTTGTCCGCAACCGGATGAAGCGGCGGTTTCGTGAATTGCTGCGCGGGTTGCTCCCGGCCCACGGCCTTGCCGCCACCGATCACGTATTGATCGGGCGCGAAGGCGGGGTGGAGCGTGATTTCGCGCTGCTCCGCACCGAATTGCTCGCCGCGCTGGCCCGCGCCGCCGCCGGCAAGGGCGATCCGCCGCGCAAGCATCCCGCAAAACGCCAGCCTGCTGGAAATCCGCGGTGAAGCACCTCCTCATCTGGATCGCGCGCGGCTGGCAGCTTGGCCCCTCACGCATCCTGCCGCCAACCTGCCGCTATGCCCCGTCCTGCTCGCAATATGCGATTGAGGCGATCGAAAAACACGGTGCGATTAAGGGTGGCTGGTTAGCCATGAAGCGTCTATTGCGCTGCCACCCGTGGGGGGGTCACGGCTTTGACCCGGTGCCTTGATCTGCACCGCCAAGCCCCCATTTACTGACAAACGGAAACAGGGACTCCTTCGTGGACAGCCACAATCAGCGTAATCTCATTCTTGCCGTCCTGCTTACAGGACTGGTGCTGTTCGGCTGGGATGCGGGGATCCGCTATTTCTATCCGCAGGCCAGCCAGCCCAAGGCAATTGCCAGCGCCGCGCCCGGTGCCTCGGGCAGCACCGCGCCAGAGCAAGCGGGCAAGCCAACCCGCGATGGCGGGCTGACCAGCGCCGCTGATGTCGCGCTGGAGGCAAAAGACCTCAAGGCCGCGCTAACCACTGGCGGCCGGGTGGCGATTGCCGCGCCGGGCCTGTCGGGCTCGATCAATCTGATCGGCGGCGTGATCGATGATCTTACCACCAATCGCCATACTGCGACTGAAAAGAACAGTGACGGCCCAGCCCGCATCTTCTCGCCCGCCGGAACTCCGGCGCAGCAATATGCCCAGTTTGGCTGGGTGGCCGATAGCGCCAGCGGCGTCGCCGTGCCCAACAGCAGCACCGTATGGACCGTTCCAGCAGGCGCAAAGCTGACCGCGAGTACCCCGGTTGGGCTGAGCTGGACCAACCCCACCGGCCAGACTTTTTCGATCAGCTATGCGATCGACCAGAACTATATGCTGACCGCGACGCAGACCGTGACCAATGCCGGTGCCGCGCCGATCACGGTGACGGCGGCCGCGCAGATCAACCGCACCGACAAAACCGCCAGCGTCGATACCTGGAACGTCCACGCCGGGCCGTTCGGCGCGTTTGATGGCGCAGTCGCCTTTGGCACCAATTACAAGGATGTGCGCGAAGCGGGCGAGGTCAGTAACGAGGGCAAAGCCAACTGGATCGGCTTTACCGATATCTACTGGATGTCGGTGCTGATCCCCGATGTCGCCCCCGCCAGCAGCGATTTCCGCAGTCTGGGCAAGGGTATTTACCTCGCCAATCTGATGTACCCGCCAGCCACCATCGCGCCCGGTCAGCAATTGTCGCGCGCCACCCGGCTGTTTGCGGGCGCGAAAGAAAGCACGGTCCTCGATTCCTATGAGGACACGGGCATTACCCATTTTGGTCTGGCGATCGATTGGGGCTGGTTCCGCTGGTTCGAAAAGCCGATCTTCCTGCTGCTGAAGGCGCTGTTCAGCGCTACCGGCAATTTCGGCGTCGCGATCATCCTGCTGACGCTGATCGTGCGCGGGGTGATGTTCCCGATCGCCCAGCGCCAGTTTGCCAGCATGGCACAGATGCGCGCGATCCAGCCCAAGATGAAGGCGCTGCAGGAACGCTACAAGGACGACAAGCCCAAGCTGCAGCAAGAAACCATGGCGCTCTACAAAACCGAAGGCGTCAATCCGCTGGCGGGCTGCCTGCCGATCTTCCTGCAGATCCCGGTGTTCTTCGCGCTGTATAAGGTGCTGATGCTGGCGATCGAAATGCGCCACCAGCCGTTTGCACTGTGGATCAAGGATCTATCCGCGCCCGATCCGCTGCATATCCTCAATCTGTTCGGGATGTTTCCGTTCACCCCGCCCTCGTTCCTCGCGATCGGACTGCTGGCGGTGCTGCTGGGGATCACCATGTTTCTGCAGTTCAAGCTTAACCCCGCGCCGATGGATCCAATGCAGCAACAGGTCTTTGCGATCATGCCGTGGATGATGATGTTCGTGATGGCCCCGTTTGCGGCGGGCCTGCTGATCTACTGGATCACATCGAACCTGCTGACGATTGCGCAGCAGAAATTCCTCTATAGCAAACACCCGCAATTGAAGGCGCAGACTGACAAGGAAGCGACCGACACGAAGCGCGCGGCAGCGCGGGACAAGCCGTGACGCACGACGAAGCCGAGATCGCTGAACTGACCGAGGCAGCCCGCAAGCTGTTTTCGGGGCGGATCGAATTCCTCAAAAGCGCGCCCGCGCTTAAATTCCTGCCCGATCCCGAAGTGCCCGAGATTGCCTTTGCCGGGCGGTCCAACGTGGGCAAATCATCGCTGCTCAATGCGCTGACCGGCCGCAAATCGATCGCCCGGGCCTCGGTCACGCCGGGACGGACGCAGGAGCTGAACTTCTTCGAAGTGGGCGAGCCGACGCTGCTGCGGCTGGTCGATATGCCCGGCTACGGCTTTGCCAAGGCGCCGATCAAGGTGGCCGAGAACTGGCGGCGCCTGGTCCGCGATTTCCTGCGCGGACGGGTGGTGCTGAAGCGCGTCCTGCTGCTGATCGATGCCCGCCACGGGATGAAGCCGGTGGACGCCGAGATGATGAAGATGCTGGATGAGGCTGCGGTCGGCTACCGCGTGGTGCTGACCAAGGCAGACAAGATCAAGGGAAGCGAGCTGGAAGAGGTTCTGCTCCGCACCCAGACTGATGCGCGCAAGCACATTGCCGCGCATCCCGATGTGCTGGCAACCTCTGCGGAAACCAAGCTGGGCATCGCCGAGCTGCGCGCCGCCGTGCTGGCGGATGCGGCGATCTAGACGAGATCCGCGCCCTTCGCCGCATTGCCCTTGAGCAATCTGGCCAGCGCCAGCCCCAGCACCGCCACACCGGCCAGCAGCACCAGCCACAGTGTCATCCGCTTGCCCATCAAGCCGCCATCAGCCGCGGGTTCCAGCGAAACGAGCGGCGCAGCGCCGCCAATCACCCTGGCGCGCGGCAAGCCCGCCAGCCGGTTCGCCGCGCCGGGCGCGATCTCCTGCGGGGTCAGATAGGCCCCGGGCGCAGCCGTTAGCCCCGCCGCCAGAATATAGGGCGGCGTGCCGCTGAACTGAACCAGCAGCTCTGCCGGGTTCAGCAGCAGGTCAAGCTTTGGCACGGCGGAAAAGCCCGCCGTGCGCTGGTCCGCCTCGATCCGGTAGGATGCCATGGCCGGGCCGGTAACTTCCAGATTGGCGCTGCCCTCGTGCCCCTGCCGGACGGTTCCTGCG
>JAYVKX010000145.1:0-7211 GCA_043768005.1 Novosphingobium sp.
GGCGCAACGCGGGGTGATCCCGCCGATCGAGCGGTCGTTATTGGTCAGCTCCTCGAGGATCCGGCCTGGCAGCACCCGCTCGGGGCAATAGGAAATCGAAATATCGGGGGTGTCATTAGTGCAGCCGGGACATTTCAGGTCCGGGCGCATTTCGGCGATCATATCGCGCATCGCCTCGGTCGTACCGACCGGTGAGGTTGATTCGAGGATTACGCAGTCCCCGGCTTTGAGCACCCGGGCAACGGCGCGGGCTGCTGCCAGCACATAGGAGATGTCCGGCGCGTGATCTTTGCCGAACGGCGTCGGCACCGCGATGATGAACACATCGGCCGGGGCCATGACGATCGACGCGCTCAGCAGCCCGCGCGCGACTACGCCGTGGACCAGCCCATCAAGATCAACTTCCTCGATATGAATCTCGCCGCGATTGATTGTCTCGACGACGCTTTCCGAGACATCGACGCCCAGCACCTTGCAGCCCGAGCGGGCCACAACGGCGGCGGTCGGCAGGCCGATATAGCCCAGGCCGACAACGCAGACATCGGGTTTGGCGTCAGATTTCATTCGCGATCAGCTCCACTATCCGGCGCGCGGTCTGCCCATCCCCGAACGGGTTGTGGGCGCGCGCCATCGCTTCATAGGCCGCCTTATCGTCAAGCAGGGTGAAAATTTCGGTAACGATACTATCGGCGTTCGTCCCGACCAGTCTGGCGGTTCCGGCACTAACCCCTTCGGGCCGCTCGGTTGTTTCGCGCATCACCAGCACCGGCTTGCCCAGTGCGGGGGCTTCTTCCTGCACCCCGCCGCTGTCGGTCAGCATCACTTCGGCGATGCTGAGGAGATGGGCGAAGTGCGGATAATCGAGCGGTTCGATCATCGCTACGTTGCTGAGGCCCGCCAGCGCGCCGTCCATCACCGCGCGGACATTGGGGTTGGGGTGGACCGGAAAAATGATCGCCACATCATCGCGCGCCGCGATTCGCCGGATCGCCTGAGCAATATTTTCCAGCCCGCCGCCAAAATTCTCGCGGCGATGACTGGTAACACCGATGATCCGCTTGCCCGCGAACCGGGCTTCAAGATCAGCCAGTCCCGCCGCCAGACCGGGTTCCGCGGCGATCCGTGCGGTAACCCAGTGCAGCGCGTCGATCACCGTATTTCCGGTGACATGGACGCGGGCCGGATCGACATTTTCCGCGATCAACGCGGCGGCGGAGACATCGGTGGGGGCAAAATGCAGGCTCGCGATGGTGCCGATGATCTTGCGGTTCACCTCCTCGGGCCAGGGCTGATAGATATCACCGGAACGCAGTCCCGCCTCGACATGATCGACCGGAATCTTGCGGTAATAGGCGGCCAGCGCGCCGCACATGGCGGTGGCGGTATCGCCTTGCACGATCACACGGGCTGGCTGTTCGATGTCCATCACCCGGCCAAGTCCGGTCAGCAGCGCAGCGGTGAGGGCGTCCAGTGTCTGATCGGGCTTCATCAGATCGAGATCGTGATTGGGGACAATCCCGGCAATCTCCAGCACCTGATCGAGCATCCCCCGGTGCTGGGCCGAAACACAGACGCGCGCATTGAAGCGCGGATCGGCCCCTAGCGCGGCAACCACCGGGAACAGCTTGATCGCTTCGGGACGGGTGCCGAAGATTATAAGAATGGTTTTGGGTTCAGTCATGACAGCGACATTTATCATTTGAGTGTTAACCACGAAATAAGAGCCTGTAGTCTATAGGGAATGCAATGCGGAAACTCCGTCAATCAAGCGCAGAAACTCCGCCAGCCGATTGCCATGAAAAATTGAAAGACCTTGCGTGACCTCGATGTATCCCAAAGTTGCTGCAGCCTCTGCCGGAAAGGCGCGCCGCGAAGCGGCAACCGGCACCCGCGTTGCGGTGATCGGCCTTGGCTATGTCGGGCTGCCGCTGGCGGTCGCACTCGCCCGGCAGTTCGATACGATCGGCCTCGATATCGACACCCGCCGCATTGCCGAGCTGGAAGCCGGGCATGATCGCACCGGCGAGATCGAGGCTGAGCGGTTGGCAGCATCCGCGCTGGCACTGATCACTGATCCGCTGCTCTGCCCGCCATCCGATTTCTACATCATCACCGTGCCGACCCCGATTGACGGTGCGAATCGGCCCGATCTGCGCATGGTCGAAGCCGCCTCGCGCACGGTCGCAGCGATGCTCCCGGCGGCGGTTGCTGAGGGCCGTGTGCCAGTGGTTGTATATGAAAGCACGGTCTATCCCGGCGTCACCGAAGAGATTTGCGCGCCGCTATTAGAGGCAGCATCGGGCCTTAAATGCGGCGATGATTTCTTCCTTGGCTACAGCCCCGAACGGATCAACCCGGGGGACCGGGAACACACCATTGACAAGATTACCAAGGTGGTTTCGGGCCAGACCCCCGAAATTCTGGAGCGCGTCGCGGCGCTCTATGGCGCGATCACCAGCGGCGGGGTGTACCGGGCGGCCTCGATCAAGGCGGCGGAAGCAGCCAAGGTGATCGAAAACGCCCAGCGCGATATCAACATCGCCTTCATGAACGAGATCGCGCAGATTTTCTCCAGGATGGACTTGTCCGTGTGGGATGTGCTGGCCGCCGCGCGGACCAAGTGGAACTTCCTGCCATTTGCGCCGGGGCTGGTTGGCGGGCACTGCATCGGGGTCGATCCCTATTACCTTTCGCACCGCGCAGAACAGCTGGGGCTTGATCCGCGCGTGATTCTGGCCGGGCGCGGGATCAACGATGGGATGGCAGGTTGGGTGGCCAGGCAGCTTCACAGAGCGCGCGGCGAAAAGCCGGGCAGCGCGCTGGTGCTGGGGCTGACTTTCAAGGAGAATATCCCTGATCTGCGCAACAGCAAAGTTGCCGATCTGGTCAGTGCGCTGGGGCGGCTGGGCCATGCGGTAAGCGTGCATGATGCCCATGCCGATGGCGCTGAGGCGGCGCATGAATATGGCATTCCCCTGGTGGCCGATGCGCTGGACCGGCGCTATGATCTGGTCTTGCTGGCGGTGCCACACCGCGAATATCTGGCGCTTGGTCCAGCTGCGCTCAAAGCCCTGGTTAACCCGGGCGGCACGCTGGCCGATCTCAAGGGCGAGCTGGGCGAGGCCGCTGACTGGTCGCTGTGAAGTGGAGTTTTGAGTGAAAGTTCTTGTCACCGGGATCGCCGGGTTCATTGGCTACAGCATAGCGCGGCGCTTGCTGGCGCGCGGGGACATCGTGATAGGTGTCGATTGCGTCAATAATTATTACGACATCGCCGTGAAAGAAGCCCGGCTGGCTGCCCTGCACGAAGCGGGCGGCAACCGCTTTACGTTTCACCGCCAGGATTTCGCCGATTATGCAGGCCTGACCAAGGCGCTGGAGGGTGCAGAATTTGACCGGATCGTCCATCTGGGGGCGCAGGCCGGGGTACGCTATTCGATCGAAAACCCGCATGCTTATGTTCAGGCGAACCTTGTGGGTCACCTCAATCTGCTCGAAGTTGCGCGACACCGGGGGGTGGAGCATATGGTCTATGCCAGCTCATCCTCGGTCTATGGCGGCAATATCAAGCTGCCGTTCTCGGTCGATGACCGGGTCGATCACCCGCTCTCGCTTTACGCCGCGACCAAGAAGGCGGACGAGCTAATGAGCGAAACCTATGCCCATCTTTATCGCCTGCCCCTGACGGGCCTTAGATTTTTTACCGTCTATGGCCCGTGGGGCCGGCCCGACATGATGATGTGGATCTTCACCAAAAAGATCCTGGCGGGGGAGCCGATCCCGCTGTTCAATCACGGCGATATGTACCGGGATTTCACCTATATTGACGACATTGTTTCGGGCGTGGTGGCCGCGCTTGATAATCCGCCGCCCGATGATGGTCTGGTGAAGGCGGGCGGCAGTGAAAAGCCGCACCGGCTGTACAACATTGGCAACCACAAGTCCGAGCATCTGATGAAAGTCGTTGAAATTCTCGAAGCGGAATGCGGCCGCAAGGCGCAGCTGGAGCTTTTGCCGATGCAGCCCGGCGATGCCCGCCAGAGCTTTGCCGATATCGCTGCGATTGCGGGTGATCTGGGTTATGCGCCCACCACCTCGATCGAGGTCGGTGTCCCCAACTTTGTGCGTTGGTACAAGGAATACCATCGGGTCTGAGGCTTGCTCATAGGCTCGCCATCGGCAATCACACGCCATGGCGATTCTCAGTGACAAATGGATCCGGACGCAGGCGCTCGAACACGGGATGATCGAGCCGTTTGTCGAGGCTCAGCGGCGCGATGGCTGCATCAGCTATGGCCTGTCGTCCTATGGTTATGACGCGCGGGTGGCGCCCGAATTCAAGATCTTCACCAATGTCAATTCGGCGGTAGTCGATCCCAAGAACTTCGACCCTGAGAGCTTCGTCGACCGGGAAACCGATGTCTGCATCATCCCGCCCAACAGTTTTGCGCTGGCCCGAACGGTCGAATATTTCCGGGTGCCGCGCGATGTGCTAGTGATCTGCCTCGGCAAATCGACCTATGCGCGCTGCGGGATCATCGTCAATGTCACCCCGCTCGAGCCGGGCTGGGAAGGCCATGTCACGCTGGAATTTTCCAACACCACGCCACTTCCGGCCAAGATCTATGCCAATGAGGGCGCGTGCCAGTTTCTGTTCCTGCAGGGCAATGAGCCTTGCGAGGTGAGCTATGCCGACCGGGCGGGCAAATATATGGGCCAGAAGGGCGTGACCCTGCCCAAGCTGTGATGCTCTTTTCGCTTGCGCTTCGCGGCCAGCCGGGTGAGTTTCGCGATGTAATCGAGCCGCGCCGCGCGGCCCTTCGGAGAGATTTACCATGACTGCATTTGCCGCACCGCTGGGCCGGGTTCTTCTGGCCTTGATCTTCATTCTGGCTGGGGTTGGCAAATTGACCGATCCGGCAGGAACCGGGGCCTATATGCAATCGGCCGGGCTGCCCGCAGTGCTGGCGATCCCGGCGGGGCTGTTTGAACTGATCGCGGGGCTGGCCATCGCGGCCGGGTATAAAACGCGCGTCGCGGCGCTGCTACTGGCGGGTTTCTGCCTGGTGACGGCATTCCTGTTCCACAATAATGCAGGCGATCAGATCCAGCTGACACTGGCGCTCAAGAATGTTGCGCTGGCAGGGGCCTTCCTGCTGCTGTTCGCGCAAGGGCCCGGACCGATGAGCATCGATGCCCGCAATGGAGGCGCTGCATAATGGATAAGGCCAGCCGTCCGTTCGATATCATTGTCTATGGCGCTACCGGCTATACCGGGCGGCTGGTCGCTGAATATCTTGCCGATCACCATCAGAATGATGGCCTCAAATGGGCGATGGCCGGGCGCAGCGCGGCCAAGCTGGCGCAGGTGCGCGATCTGATCGGCGCGCCCGCTGAAACACCGCTGATCGTGGCGGATTCAGATGAGCCGGCCAGCATGGCAGCGCTGGCAGGTCAGGCGCGGGTGATCATCACCACGGTCGGCCCCTATCAGCTTTATGGCGAACCGCTGCTCAAAGCCTGTGTCGATGCGGGCACGGATTACGCCGATCTTTGCGGTGAGCCGGTGTGGATGCGCCAGATGATCGACAAATACGATGCCGCCGCTCAGGCCAGCGGCGCGCGGATTGCATTCTCGTCGGGGTTTGATTCGATCCCGTTCGATCTTGGCGTCTTCATGCTCCAGCAGGAAGCCAAAGCGCGGTTTGGCGCTCCGGCGCCGCGGGTCAAAGGCCGGGTGCGGGCAATGAAGGGCACGTTCTCGGGCGGCACGGCGGCGAGCCTCAAGGAAAGTCTCAAGACGCTGGCGAAACACCCGTCGCTGCTGCCCTATATGATCAGCCCGTTCGGCCTGACGCCCGGTTTCGAGGGTCCGTCCCAGCCATCCGGGATGATCCCCGAATTCGATCGCAGCCTCGATAGCTGGGCTGCACCCTTCATCATGGCGGCGATCAACACCAAGAATGTTCACCGCACCAATTTCCTGCTCGGCCATCCTTATGGCGCGGACTTCAAATATGACGAAATGGTCCTGACCAGCCCGGGCGAGATGGGCAAGAACGCGGCCGAGGCGATGGTAGCAGCGCTCAAATCCCCGTTCGGTGACGGTGGCGGGCCCAAGCCGGGTGAAGGCCCGTCCAAGGAAGAGCGCGAATCCGGACACTATGATGTGTTGTTCGTGGGCGAGATGCCTGATGGCCAGACGATCCACTATGGGGTCAAGGGCCGGTATGATCCAGGCTATGGCTCAAGCAGCCGGATGATTGCAGAAACCGCCATCGCACTGCTCGGTTGCACAGCAGCGGGCGGGGTCTCCACACCGGGCGCGCTGCTGGGTGAAGCACTGGTCAAACGCCTGGAGGATCACGCCGAGATCAGCTTTGCGTTAGAGGATTGAGTTCGCCCGCGCCGCCCCAAAATGAATGGGCCGGTGGCTGGCGCATCGTGCTGGCCTGTGCGCTGGCCTCATCTACAGGCATTATCCTGCTGTTCTTCTCGTTCAGTCTGTTTGTGCTGCCGATCGCGCGCGATCTTGGCGTTACCCGCGGGACGATTGGCACTATCCAGTCGCTGGTCGTGGCGGGCGCGATCGGCGCGCCGATCATCGGGCGGTTGACCGATCGGTTCGGCTTTCGCGCAATATTCATTACCTGCACATTGATCGTCGCGGCAATTGAGCTGGTGATGGCGCGCTTTGCAACCACACTGACCGAGCTTGGCATCGGCATATTCTTGCTCGGCCTGGTGGGAGTGGGGACCACTGCGCTCACCACCACGCGTCCGGTAAATGCGCATTTCCATCGCCATCGCGGCAAGGCATTGGGGCTGGTCGCGGCGGGGGTTTCGATCACCACCATCCTTGCGCCGCCACCCTTGCAGATGGTCATGGAACACTTCGGCTGGCGCGGCGCGATCGCGGCGCTGGCTCTCCTATCGGTGGTGGTTGGCATTCCTGTGGTCAGATTTCTGCTGCCCGATGCGGTCGCTGGCCCTGTCGCGCCCGCTACTGCTGCTCAGCATGCAGCCAAGCCCGGTTTTTTGCGTGAACGGCATTTCTGGCTGCTGGCGCTGGCCGGCATATTTATCGGCGCTGCGACATCGGGCTTTGTCGGCCAGCTCTCGCCAATGATCCAGTCCGAAGGCAATGATGTGGCGACCGGCGCGCTGGCGCTTTCGGCTTTTGCGGTGGGCCAGCTGGTCGGGCGGCTGGG
>JAYVKX010000146.1:0-2950 GCA_043768005.1 Novosphingobium sp.
GCGCTGGCATGGCATAGGCCGTCATTCCCGTGATCTGGACTTGCCCGGAAAGCGCGACGAGCAGGCAGGCCACCGCCGCCGGCTCGCGATCTTCGGGCCATAAGCGCCTGGCGCACAGCCAGGTCATCGCCACGCCGATCCCGCTCAGCACGGCGCCGGTCAGTTCGGGATCCGCAATCTTGCCGACCAGCGCACGCAGCATGGCGTTGCCGGGCAGATAGCCCGACACCCACCCGGCGGGGTTGCTGATCTGGGCCATGAACATGGTGTTGAGTAACGGCGCATCATGCTGCCAGGCTGGCGGCAGGGGCCAGGTTAACCGGCCCTTGCTAAAGATCTGCGCATCAAACAACGCCATTTGCTCGTCGCGGGTCAGCGCATATCCGTGCAGTAACCAATAATGCCCGGCGTAGCCGATCGCGCAGGTAAAAATAGCGATCCCGGCAACTGACGGGCCGGACAAGGCTATTGGATTACTGCGCGGCGTGAGATGCTGGCACGAGGCAAGCCCCACCAAAGCCATAACGGCCAGAAGCAGCAGGTCTTGCCGAACTAGATAGTAGAGCGTGATTGAGGACGGAAGGATCAAGCCCAGAGCCGCGAAGATGATTAAAAACAACGCAATTTTCGTTCCGGCTGTCCTGATCCCCAAAACTGTCTGTGCCTCATCAGTTTGCATCGTTGGGACCTTCACGACTTTCTGCCAGGTTCGCAAGCCTGCGGTGGCAGGCATCCACGTTTGGCTTGGGCACGGGGCCGGGCGCCGGCCCAGGATGCTTTGACCAATTGCGCCAAGCGGCTAAATCACGGGTTCACGTTTGCTCTCCCAAAGGCCTTGCGCATGAAAAGACTTCTGCTTGCCCTGACCCTCATTGCGGCTCCCTTGGTGGCCGAGGCACCGCGTGGTGCGGCGCTGCCATCGTGGATGGCCGGGACCTGGATGATGGAGGACGGCGCGAACTGGACCGATGAACTGTGGACCGATGCCAAGGGCGGAATGATGCTGGGCATGTCGCGTACCGGGTTCGGGGCTGAACTGCAGAGCTGGGAGACCGAGCAGATCAGGCTCAACAAGGACGGCACGATGGTTTTCATTGCCCAGGCGCATGGCCAGCAGCCGGTTGAATTTCCAATGGTGCTGATCAGCGATGAGGCGATCGAATTTGCCAATCCGGCGCACGATTATCCGCAGCGTATTCGCTATTGGCGGCAGGGCAAGCTGCTGATGGCGGAAATTTCGCGGTTGGATGGCAGCGATGTGAAGCGCTGGAATTATCGCCCGGTGGTGCCGCCGCGCGATCAGGTGGAGCTTGTGCCATGAGGCCTCGCCAGTTCGCTCAAGTCGATGTGTTCACTGCGGTGCCTTACAAGGGCAATCCGGTGGCGGTGGTGCTGGAGGGGGAAGGGCTGTCTGATGCAGAAATGCAGGCTTTTGCCAACTGGACCAATCTTTCGGAGACCACCTTTGTGCTTCCGCCTGGCGATCCCGCGGCGGATTACCGGGTGCGGATCTTCACGCCCAAGGCCGAGCTGCCGTTTGCCGGGCACCCGACGCTGGGCACCGCTCATGCGGTGATCGCAGCGGGACTTGCCGCGCCCAGGCAGGGTAAGCTGGTGCAGGAATGCGCGGTGGGATTGGTTGATCTGACGGTTGGCGACAGCAGACTCTCGTTCCGTCTGCCGCGCTATGCGGTGACTGCGCTGGACGATCCGGAAGCCAGCGCGTGGCTGGGCGAAGGGGTGGAGCTGATCGGCGCGCCGCAAGCTGTCGATGTCGGACCGATCTGGCTGATCGCGCAAATGGCCGATGTGGCTGCGCTGGAAAACCTCGCCCACGATCCGGCGCGGCTGACCCGTTATTACGAAGCGAACGGCCTGACCGGTGCCACGATCTATGCACTCGACGGTGATCGCGTTGTGGTCCGCTCCTTCGCGCCCGGCGATGGCATTCCGGAAGACCCGGTCTGCGGCAGCGGCAATGCGGCAGTGGCGGCGTGGCGGCTGGTTTCAGGCCAAGTCCAGCCGGGGGACAGCTACATCGCCAGCCAGGGCCGCCAGATTGGCCGCGATGGCTATATCTCGGTCAGGTTTGAGGGCAGTGATGTCCATGTTGGTGGGCAATGCGTGAACTGTGTTGAAGGCACAGTTCGGCTCTAGATCAGCAGGTCCTCTCCTTTTTCACGAAGTGCAAAAGGGGAGGTGGCATTTGCATAGCAAATGACGGAGGGGTCTCTGCCCTCGCGCCATACCCCCTCCGTCAGCGGCTTCATGCCGCTGCCACCTCCCCATTTGTGGCATTCACCAAAAATGGAGAGGACCGTACGAAAAAGGGCAGCCCTTCGGCCGCCCTTTTGATGAGTTCAAGGCGAACAGCTCAGCCTTCGACGCGCTCGGCCAGAATGGTAAGCCCGTTATCTCCCACTTCAGCAAACCCGCCCGAAACGCGGATTTCTTCCGGCACCGCGCCGTCGGTCTTGTAGATCCGCACCACGCCGTCGCGCATCGTGGTCATGAACGGCGCGTGGCCTTCCAGCACGCCTTCTTCACCCTCGGTGCCTGGGACTACGACCATGTAGACGTCGTCCGAGCGGACCAGACGGGCAGGGGTGACGAGTTCGAAGTGGAGGGGCATGCCTTACGCTTCCTCAGCCATCTTCTTGGCCTTCGCAACGGCTTCGTCGATCCCGCCGACCATATAGAAGGCGGCTTCGGGCAGGTGATCGTATTCACCGTCAACCACGGCCTTGAAGCTCTTCACGGTGTCTTCCACCTGGACGAACTTGCCGGGAATGTTGGTGAAGACTTCGGCGACGTGGAACGGCTGGCTGAGGAAGCGCTGGATCTTGCGGGCGCGGGCCACGGTCAGCTTATCTTCTTCCGACAGCTCATCCATCCCCAGGATCGCGATGATATCCTGAAGGGACTTGTACTTCTGCAGCGTTTCCTGAAC
>JAYVKX010000147.1:0-2140 GCA_043768005.1 Novosphingobium sp.
GGCAATAACCCTTGAGATTGGGTTACGGCCGGGAAACGGGGCAAAGGGGACTCCCATGCGTGTGTTGCTGATCGAGGACGAGCCGACTACGGCGCGGGCCATCGAGCTGATGCTCACTACTGAAGGCTTCAACGTCTATTCGACCGATCTGGGCGAAGAGGGTTTGGACCTGGGCAAGCTGTATGATTACGATATCATCCTGCTTGACCTGAATTTGCCGGATATGCACGGCTATGACGTGCTGAAAAAGCTTCGGGTTGCCAAGGTGCAGACCCCGGTGCTGATCCTGTCAGGCATTTCTGAAATGGATTCAAAGGTCCGCAGCTTCGGCTTCGGGGCGGATGATTATGTAACCAAGCCGTTCCACCGCGAAGAGCTGGTCGCCCGGATTCACGCGGTTGTCCGCCGGTCCAAGGGCCATTCGCAATCGGTCATCCGTACCGGCAAGCTGGCCGTGAACCTTGATGCCAAAACCGTTGAGGTTGATAGCGCCCGGGTTCATCTGACCGGAAAGGAATATGCCATGCTGGAGCTGCTTTCGCTCCGCAAGGGCACCACGCTGACCAAGGAAATGTTCCTCAACCACCTGTATGGCGGGATGGACGAACCAGAACTCAAGATCATCGATGTGTTCATCTGCAAGCTGCGCAAGAAACTTGCCCATGCCTGCAGTGGGGATAATTACATCGAAACCGTCTGGGGCCGGGGCTATGTGCTGCGCGATCCAGAGGACAAGGCGGAAGCCGCCTGAACTAGGGTTCAGCCTGAACTACCCGAATGCGGCTCGCTCCCTGATCGGAGCGGGCCGTTTTCGCTTGGGCGGCGTGCTGATGGGTGGCGCACTGATGGGTGGCGTAGTGGGCAAACCCCGGCTAAGGGCGCTGCCCATGACTGCGCATAAACCCGGCGATCCGACCACGCTCAACCGCCTTTATGGCCGCTCCAAAGGCAAGGCGCTGCGGGCCGGCCAGCAGGGGCTGATCGATACGCTGTTGCCGCGCATTGCCATGCCGGTGCAAGGCCCGGTCACTTCCGAAGCGCTGTTTGGCGATACCCGCCCGCTCCACTTCGAGATCGGCTTTGGCGGGGGCGAGCATTTGGCGTTTCGCGCTGATCTGCTGCCCGATCACGGCTTTATCGGTGCAGAACCGTTCCTCAATGGCGTCGCCCAAGCGCTGGTCCATGTCGATGGCGGCGATCCCCAGCAAATGGGCGGAGCGCATGCACCGCTCGGCAATGTCCGGATCCACCACGGCGATGCGCTGGAAGTGCTCGCGCGGATCCCCGATGGGGCACTGAGCTTCGTCTATCTGCTCCACCCGGATCCCTGGCCCAAGGCCCGCCATGCCAAGCGGCGGATGATGAACAACGGCCCGCTGAAACTGATCGCGGCCAAACTCAAACCCGGTGGCGAGTTTCGGTTCGGCACCGATCACCCGGTCTATCTGCGCCACGCCCTGATGGTGATGCGCCGGTTTTGTAAGGGACCGTGCGCCGACTTCGAATGGCAGTGCGACGGCCCGCAAGACTTCCAAACCCGGCCATCGGGCTGGCCCCAGACCCGCTATGAGGCGAAAGCTCGAACGCTGGGTCACGAGGTGTGGTATTTCCGCTACAGGCGGCGTTGAACTGCTGCGTCACTGGGTGACAGATTACACAATTGCGGCGGCATGCCCGCCTCAGCAACCATTTCCGACCAGCAATATCAAAGCCCGCCCGCCCATGCGGCTCGCGGCGGCAGGATGGCACCCAGCAGTGATGTAGGAAAATGATTTGGCGTGGGGCGATGGCTTCCGCTTTTGGTGGAAAGCGGTCGCGCGCTGGCGATGTTCAGATCCTTTCTTAGACACATCCAAAAGCCGCAGTTTGTTCAGTGATGAGGCGGGTCTGCCGCCTTCCCCGCTGGCCGTCGCTCAATCCCCCGGCAGGGGCTTCATCGGACCCGGAAACCCGCAGCCTCTATGTGCCTGCCAGGCGTGACGGTGTATTGATGCCAAAGATCCATTTCCACGCATTGCCGACCTTCACGTAGACTGACGTGCCCCAAATAGGTCCAACCGCCTGACCGTAGCAGGTGCCGTCGGCAGCACCCTTAAATGTCAGGATGCCGACTGTCGGCGAGAGCATCGTGCTCCTCGCG
>JAYVKX010000148.1:0-11239 GCA_043768005.1 Novosphingobium sp.
GGTGTGCTGCACCTGCTTGATGAGACTTCAGGACAGTTCCAGCCGGTCGAATAGCGCGGCACCACAAAAAGGGCGGCAGTTGCCCGCCGCCCTTCCCGGCTGAATACTGCGTTTGTCAGGCTAATCCTTAAATTACATAGCAGGCTTGGCCACGAGCGATGCGGCATGGATTGACCACAGCTGCGCCATCCCCTTGCGGGTGCCGCCCACCTTGGCAAAACTGGCCCGTGCCTCGGCAGTCTGGCCAAGGCCCAATTGGGCAATGCCCAGACGGGTATTGGCGCGGTCCTTGTCGGCGCCAGGCTTTGCTTCGGCAATCCGATACAGATCGGCGGCCTTGGCATAGTCCTCATAGCTCAGGAATGCGTCGGCGGCGGCCATCGCGGTCGCCGCAGTCGCACTGCCAGCCCGGGCATCGCGTTCAAACGCAGGCAGCGTCGCTTTATCTGCGGCAAGTCGCCCATTGGCAATCGTTCGCGATTCGGCCACGAACAGGTCCGATGCCTTGAGCTTGCCGGCAGCAGTACCCTGGCCGATAATTTTCAGCACTTCTCCGGGCGAGCGACGCGCATCGGCAGCCTGGATGTACTCGATGTAGTCACGCTCTTCGAGGAAGCTCTTGGTCCGGTCCATCAAGCGCATCAGATCAAGCGTTTCTTGCGGCGGAAACTTGCCCAGATCGCGGGCAATGGCGATCGCCGCATTCCAGTTAATCGCGTTTGGATAGGTTTCGGCCAACGCCGCACTGAAGAAGGCGGCTTCGTTGTAGAGCTTGTTATTGTAGGCAACTGACAGCCCCCGGCGCATCACATTCTGACCGGCTGGCTTGCCGCTGACCTTGCCAGCCTCAATCTGCTGACGCAGCATGGCAAGGCCCTGGGGCACCTGCTTGTCAAGGATGTAGGCGTCAGCCAACAATGCATCGGCATCATTGTCATGATAGCCGCCACCAACTGCGGCTGCCAGCGCGCTGCGCGCTGTAACGAAATCCTTGGCATCAAAGGCAAGCGAGCCAAGGTAGAAATTCAATTTCGGCTGTTCGGTGGGCGCAACCTTGCCGCTTTCCAGCATTGTCGCGATGGCGCGGCGCAGGATCGCACTGTCCTTGGCCAGCTGGCCCAGCGTAAGCGCCAGATTGCCTGCCATCAGCCGATCGTCCTGATTGGCGATAACTGTATAGGCACCCTCAAGCTGAGCCTTTTCCGCAGTAAGCGTATTGCCCAGTGCAGCCAGTGCGGCAGTGTTATTATCATTGGCCGCTTTGCGTGCGGCGGAGCCCTGTGCGGCCCTGATTGCAGCTTCGGTCGTATCAACCCCGGCCCGGGCGGCCACCACATCGGGGCGCGCCTTGGCTGCTTCGAGCGCCTTCTGCAACGGAGCTGCGGCAGCCATGAACGGCTTGGACAGACTGAGCTTTGGCGCGGCAAGCTTCTTTTCAGCGGCCAGCGCCGGGGCGCTCGTCAGTCCGGCAACCGCTACGGTGCTCAGCGCCAGTGCAATGCCTGCGGCAGAGCGGATGAGAAATGTGCTGCGGATCATGGCTTTCGTCTCCTTGGGCAACCGCACAGGCGCAGGTTAAATCCCGCCTTGTCGGTGCAAAACTTCCAATTCGTTACTGGCGGGAATTAGCCCGTTTGGCAACAGAGAGGTGCGCTATGGCTGATCCACTTAACCGCAATTGAATGGCACTTGCACCGCGCATTCAGCCAATCCGCTGGAAGTGTGGAAAAGACTGCCGTTTCGCTGGGCTATCCGCCGGTTTGGCTGGCCATCCCATCCCCGATGGCCTAGAGCTGATGTTACGAATTTCCCCACAAACTAGCGATTGAACAGCTGCGTGAGCGACGACACAGAAATTCTCGATACTCCCTCGCCAATGGGCGAGTACCAGCGCATCGACATCGTTGATGAGATGAAGACCAGCTATCTCGATTACGCGATGAGCGTGATCGTTTCCCGCGCGCTGCCCGATGTGCGCGACGGGTTGAAGCCGGTTCACCGCCGGATCCTGTTTGCCAGCCAGGAAGGCGGCATGGTTGCGGGCAAACCCTATCGCAAATGCGCCAAGATCGTCGGTGACGTGATGGGCAATTATCACCCGCATGGCGATAGCGCGATCTATATGGCGCTGGTCCGCATGGCGCAGGACTGGTCGATGCGGGTGCCGCTGGTCGAGGGTCAGGGCAACTTTGGTTCGATGGACCCCGACGCGCCCGCCTCGATGCGTTACACCGAAGCCCGGCTGGCCAAGGTGGCGAATAGCCTGCTTGACGATCTTGACAAAAATACGGTTGATTTTCAGGATAATTACGACGGATCGCGGCGCGAACCCTCGGTTTTGCCTGCTCGCTTCCCCAATCTGCTGGTCAATGGTGCGGGCGGTATTGCGGTCGGCATGGCCACCAACATTCCGCCGCATAATCTGGGTGAAGTGATCGACGGCTGCCTTGCCTTCATCGAAAATCCGGCAATTACATCCGAAGAACTGTTCGAAATCATTCCGGGACCGGACTTTCCAACCGCTCCGCTGATCCTTGGTAATGCCGGCGCGCGGTCTGCTTATCTGACCGGGCGCGGTTCGATCATCCAGCGTTGCCGTCACGTGATCGAAGAAGGGCGCGGGGATCGGCGCTCGATCGTGCTGATTTCGATGCCCTATCAGACTGGCAAGAATAATCTGGTCGAAAAAATTGCCGAAGCCGCCAAGGATAAACGGATCGAGGGCGTGTCCGATATCCGCGATGAATCAAGCCGGTTGGGCGTGCGCGTGGTCATCGATCTGAAGCGCGATGCGACCCCCGAAGTGGTGCTCAACCAGCTGTGGCGACACACGCCTGCGCAATCGAGTTTCCCGGCCAATATGCTGGCAATTCGCGGCGGGCGTCCGGAAACTTTGATGCTGCGCGATATCATCGCCGCCTTCATCACCTTCCGCGAAGAAGTCATCACCCGCCGCACCAAGTTCGAGCTCAACAAGGCGCGCGACCGGGCGCATATCTTGCTCGGGCTGGTGGTCGCCGTCACCAATATGGATGAGGTGGTGCGGATAATTCGCGGATCGCGCAATCCGGTGGCAGCACGGGCGGCGCTGACCGCGCGCGAGTGGCCGATTGGCGATATTGCCCAATATATCCGGCTGGTCGAAGCGATCGAGCCGGATGCTGAACAGAGCGGCGGCACGTACATGCTGTCTGAAGTGCAGGTACGGGCCATCCTCGATCTGCGTTTGCACCGCCTCACCGCGCTGGGCCGCGACGAGATTGGCGATGAGCTGAAAGAGCTGGCGACCTTTATCGAATACTACCTCTCGATTCTGGCTGACCGCGTGAAGCTCTATGGCGTGATGCGGGATGAGCTGGTGGCTGTGCGCGAAGCCTTTGCCACACCGCGCGTTTCAGAAATTACCGCCGCCTGGGATGGTCTGGATGACGAAGATCTGATCGAACGCGAGGATATGGTCGTAACCGTCACTCTCGATGGTTATATCAAGCGCACGCCGCTCAGCACCTTCCGCGCGCAAAATCGCGGCGGCAAGGGCCGCGCCGGGATGGCGACCAAGGAAGAGGATGCCGTGGCGACGATGTTCGTCACCTCCACCCACAGCCCGGTGCTGTTCTTTTCGACAGCGGGCAAGGTCTATCGGCTCAAAGTCTGGCGCTTGCCCGAAGGCGGCCCGGCAACCCGCGGCCGGCCGATCGTCAACCTGCTCCCGGCGCTTGATCAGGGCGAAACCATCGCTGCCGTGCTGCCCTTGCCCGAGGATGAGGCCAGCTGGGGTGAACTCAATGTCGTTTTCGCGACCGCCAAGGGCAGTGTCCGCCGCAATAGCATGGATGCCTTCGCCAATATTCCGTCAAACGGCAAATTCGCGATGCGGTTTGACGAGGGCTCGGAAGACCGGCTGATCGGGGTTGCGCTACTGACCAGTGACGATGATGTGCTGCTGGCAACCCGGCAGGGCAAGGCGATTCGCTTTGCCGCCGATGATATCCGCGAATTCGTCAGCCGCACCTCTACCGGGGTTCGCGGCATGACGCTGAAGGGCGCGGGCGACGAGGTTATCTCGCTATCGATCCTCCACCGCGTGGGAACTACCGCCGAGGAGCGCGAGCAATACCTCAAATTCGCGCCGTGGAAGGGCGACCGCGAGGGCGAATCCGAGCTTCCCGCCGAACGGATTGCCGAACTGGCAGCGCGCGAACAGTTCATTCTCACCGTCTGTGCCAATGGCTATGGCAAGATGTCCTCCGCTTACGAATACCGCCGCACCGGCCGGGGCGGTCAGGGTATCACCAATATCGACAATATTGCCCGCAACGGCCCGGTGGTTGCCAGTTTCCCGGCAATTCTGGCCGATCAGCTGATGCTGGTAACCGATCAGGCCAAGCTGATCCGCCTGCCGCTGGCCAGCCTGCGAGTGATCGGACGCGGCAGCGCCGGGGTGCGGCTGTTCAACGTCGCCGATCAGGAACATGTCGTCAGCGCGGTGCGGCTGGCCGAGGATGGCGGAGATGAAGAGGCCGAGGCTGGCGAAATCGAGGAGTCCGACGGCTGAGCGCACTGTGCATCGAACCAGGTGGCGGCGTCTGTGGGGCGCGTGTCACTGGTGTTGACTTGTCGCAGCCACTTGCACCCGAAACCGTGGCCGTGATCCGCGCAGCTTGGCTTACCCATCATGTTCTCGCCTTTCCCGATCAGCAAATCGGCGACGACGATCTGGAACGGTTCACCTTGGCTTTCGGTGCCTTTGGAGAGGATCCGTTTTTCGCGCCCATCGCCGGGCGCGAGCATATCGCCGCAGTTCGGCGTGAGGCGGATGAGCAATCACCTTTGTTTGCCGAAAACTGGCACAGTGACTGGAGCTTTCAGGCCCATCCGCCGGCTGGCACCTGTCTGATGGCAATCGATATTCCCCCGATCGGCGGCGACACGCTGTTTGCCAATCAACACGCCGCGTGGGATGCCCTTCCCGCGACCCGCAAGCAGCAACTGGCTGATCTGGTCGCCGTTCACAGCGCCCGGCTCGCCTATGCGCCCGATGGCACCTATGGCGCCAAGGATGCCGGGCGAAGCATGGACATAAGGCCCAGCGATGCGGCCATGGCGGTCCAATTGCATCCCTTGGTCCCGGCGCATCCTGAAACCGGGCGCCGCGGATTTTACAGCACGCTAGGCTATATCATCGGGATCGACGGGATGGAGCAGGACGCCGCGATCCCGCTGCTGATGGAATTGCAGCAATGGCAAGGCGATGAACGGTTCGTGTTTGCCCAGCGGTGGGAGCCGGGAATGCTGGTGATGTGGGACAACCGCTCGCTCCTCCACCGCGCCACAGGAGGCTATGTAGGCCACCGGCGTGAGCTGCACCGCACCACGATTGCCGCTTGGCAGGGCTAAACCGCGCGGCCATTCAGCGTTCGGATCACCCCGGTGCAGATCAGAAATTGCCCGAAATAATATAGCGGCCAGATCAGCAGCCCCGGCAAGGCGCTGCTCGCCAACGGGCCAATCCGGGCGAAAATCAGCAGATCGGACGCCACGAACAGCACCGCCCCCAGCCCGACCCGGTAGCGCGGAAAGCTGCTGGTCCACGCAGCAGCGGCCATGCCGCCCAAGGTCAGCGCATAGATTGCCACCCCCGGTGCCGCTGCGCGATCAGCGGGGAGCAGGAAGGAGATGATCGGCGTTGCCAGCAACAGCATCACCGCTGCCGCCTTCTGACTTGGCGTCAGTGATTCCCGGCGGTGGCGCAGATAAAGCCCAAGCGCGGTGACATGGCCGAACAGAAACGCAATCGCCCCGGCATAAAGGCTAAGTTCGATCAGCACATCGCCAATCGCGCCAAACGCCATGACCAGCGCGATGATCCGGCCATCCCGCACGTGACTGTCGATTAGGGCATACAGCGCCAGCAGCGCGACCCCAGCCCCCTTCCAGGCCATCTGGTAAAGCCCGGGAAGCTGCGAATCCTTGACGAAGTAAAAGCTTATCCCGGCGGCAAGGCTGGCCAGCAGCCAAGGATTTTTTTCGATCAAGGCGCGGCTAGGCATGGCAGTTTTTCTCCCCGACCCCATGCTTGGCGCTGTAAATTCGTGAAGGCAACCGCTAGTCGGCATAACCATGACCTATGACGTACACATTATCGGCGGCGGCCTTGCCGGAAGCGAAGCCGCCTGGCAGATCGCCCGTCGCGGACTGCGCGTACGGCTTTCTGAAATGCGCGGAACCGGCGAACGATCACCCGCCCACCAGACCGATGCACTGGCCGAGCTGGTCTGTTCCAACAGCTTCCGGTCTGACGATTCGGACAAGAACGCGGTGGGCCTGCTCCATTACGAGATGCGCGCGCTTGGCTCGCTGGTGATGACCGCAGCGGACAAGGCCAGCGTTCCGGCTGGATCAGCCCTTGCGGTGGACCGCGATGTGTTCTCAGCCGAGGTCGAACGGGCATTGGCCGCCCAGCCCACGCTGGAGATCGTGCGCGAACGGATCGATCAGCTTCCGTCCGCCGGGCTGACCATTGTCGCCACCGGGCCGCTCACCGCCGCAGCTCTTGCCCACAGCATCGGCGGGGCCACCGGGGCGGATAGCCTGGCGTTTTTCGATGCCATCGCGCCAATCGTTCACCGCGACAGCATCGATATGGATATCTGCTGGATGGCTTCGCGCTGGGATAAGGGTTCGGGCGAGGATGGCGATGGCAAGGATTACATCAATTGCCCGATGAACCGCGATCAATATACCGCTTTCCATCAGGGGTTGCTCGATGGCGAAAAGACCGTGTTCCGCGAGTGGGAGGCCAACACGCCCTATTTTGACGGTTGCATGCCGATCGAGGTGATGGCGGCGCGCGGGCAGGATACTTTGCGGTTTGGCCCGATGAAGCCGGTTGGCCTTGATAATCCGCGGACCGGATATTGGCCGTGGGCGGTGGTTCAGCTGCGTCAGGACAATAAGCTGGGCACGCTGTGGAACATGGTCGGCTTTCAGACCAAGCTCAAACACGCCGAGCAAGTGCGGCTGTTCCGCACGATTCCAGGGCTGGAGAATGCGGAGTTTGCCCGGCTGGGCGGGCTGCACCGCAACACATTCATCAATTCCCCGATGCTGCTCGATCGCCAGTTCCGCCTGAAATCAGCGCCACATATCCGCTTTGCCGGGCAGATCACGGGCTGCGAAGGCTATGTGGAAAGCGCCGCAGTGGGTCTGGTAGCCGGGATCATGGCAGCGGCTGAATTTGGCGGGCGGCCGTGGCAGGAACCGCCCCGCACCACTGCACTGGGCGCGCTGATGGCGCATATTACCGGTGATGCAGAGGCGGCAAGCTATCAGCCGATGAATGTCAATTTCGGCTTGTTTCCCTCGCCGCCCGAAGAGGTGAAGAAGAAGCAGCGCAAGGAAGCCTATACCGCCCGGGCCAAGGCCGATATGCCGGGCTGGATCAGTGCGGTGGCTGGATAGGCGAACACCTATTGCACGCTGTCAAACACCTCGTCGAAATCGCTGATATCCTGATTGCGAGCGGTAACGCGCGCAGGCAAGCCGCGCGCCGGGGTGCTGCACCGGCATAGCGGCGCGGCGTTGTCTTTGGGCTTGGTCGTCGCAAATTCATCGCGGCTAAGGATAACATCGCCATTGCGATCGGCTGCTTTGAAGCGGTTGGCGGTGCGCACCGCCCATTCTTCAAAGGTCAGCAGATTATTTCCATCGACATCCAGCTTGCGAAAATCGCGGGTGCGGATTGAGAGCATTTCATTGCGGGTGATCCGCCCATCGAAATCGCGATCAATCCGGGCGAACCGGCGCTGTTCGCGGCTAAGCTCGCTGGCCTCTGGCGGAGCGGGGCCGCGCTGTCCGTTGATATCCGCGCTGGGCAAAGCGCCGGGCGCGGCCACCTCCTCGGCCAGATCGGGCGGCGGTGCCCCGCTCTCGGTCGCGGCGCGGCCTTGCCACCAGAACAGCCCGGCCCCCGCCATCAGCAGCGCAGCAACAGCGCCCAGCACCATGCGATTCATCGATTAGCCCTCATAGCAGGACACACCATAGCCTAGCGGCCCAGCAAACCAAGCCGCAGCGCGGCCAGCGCCGCCCAGCCGCCTGCCACAAGATCGCCATCCCCGCGCCGCATCGCCCGCCAGGCCAGTCCGTGCAGCACCACCAGCGCGCGCATCGATCGCGGCAAGCCAGGGCGGCTCCAGTCCTGCTGCAGGGCCAGATTGCGGGCTCCTGCGCGTTCCAGCCGGTCACCCAGCTTGCCCGACAGATCAATCAGCGCCCAATTGCGCGCGGCGCGCTTTGCTTCATCCGGATCGGCACCCACCACTTTCGCCAGACCGCCAAACGCCTGTGCGCGCCCATCGGCAAACTGCGCGATCACGCCGCCCGCCAGAGGCGGATCATCGAGCATCCCTTCCCACCCATCGACCAGTGCGATCAGCGAAGCCGTGTGATCGCCCCAGCTTCCCAGCAGTTTCAGCAGCGGCTCTCCCTCTGGCCAGTTATCCGGGTTTTCGCCCAGCCGATCGCGCCACCATGACAGGCGAAGCTGGCCCAGCAGCGGCTCGCTCGCGGCACGGACAATCCCGGCCAGACGGCAATCCAGTGCGAGCAGCGCCAATGTGGCAGGTCGCGCCTGCGCCGGGGCATAGGCCAGCGCCAGACGGTGCGCGATGGGAAGCGCTTCGATAAGAGGATCTGCAGCCATTGTGCCACCGTCCCACCCACGCCGCGCAAGTCAAGCATAACCCAGCAAAATCATTCGATCCTAAGGCGATATTAACCTTGTTGCTTGAAGGTCCGCTCATCACGACGGGTTATGAGCATGGTGTTCGGATACCTATTTCGGGGGCCTCCCATGATTGACTCGATTCGTCGAATGCTGCGCGCATTGCGGTCACACACCAGCGGAAATGCGACTTTGCTGGTCGCCCTTGGCATGCCCGCCTTGATCGGTGGCTCAGGTCTCGCGGTGGATACAGCGCAGTGGTACACGTGGAAGCGCGAGCTGCAGTTTGCGGTCGATCAGGCGGCGCTGGCCGGTGCCTGGGCGCAGACCAACACCGAATCGCAAGGCAACTATCAAGCCCGTGCGCGTCAGGAATTTTCGGTCAATCAGGCGGTCACTACCGGCTTTACCACCACACCCAGCGTTACGCTGGCAAGCTATGCCGGCGGATCGTCAAACAGCGTGATTGTTTCAGCCAGCGCAACCAAACGCCTGCCCTTCTCCAGCTTCCTGACCAACCGCGCGACGACGGTTTACGCTTATGCGCAGGCCAGCTTTGCTGCAGGGCAAACCTATACCAGCTGCCTGATCGCGACCGATCCTGATGATAGCGGCGCGATCACCATCGGCGGTAATGCCGTACTGACTGCCAGTTGCGGCCTAGCAGCGCTCTCAAACTCGCCCACATCGATCATCATCAACGGCAACCCGCAGGTGGATGCCGGTGATGTTGTATCAAAAGGCGGGATCGACGACTGGCTCAATACCCATGGTGACAACGAAATCCATGAATATGTCTCGGATCTGTTTGATCCCTTCGCTGCGCTGACTCCGCCGACCAACACCACACCGCGGACCTATGCTTGCATCAACGGCGCCACCACCACTACTGCAACGACCATTGTCTCGAACGTGGTCCGTGACCTCAGCTACTCTGGCACCAACAGGAACGCGCTGGTCTTGAGTACCACGACACCTGTTTCCACCAGCCAGCCGGTCACCACGAACAATGTGCTGGTAACAAATGGCACGACCGCCGGAACCGTAACATCTACAACCACGCGGACTGGCGCCTATACCTCATCAGGTACCGGCAGTAGCAAAATCTATTACCGGACGGACCGGGTGACGACGGCAACGACGACCTATTCGAATGTCTTGGTATCAACAACCCCGACGCAGGCCTCGCTCAGCCCGGGGACTTACACCGATCTGTTCGTATCGTGCAAAACGGTGTTCTCGCCGGGGGTCTATGTCCTCAATGGCGGGCGTTTGAAGATTGCCGGGCAGTATGAAGTAACCGGCGCTGGCGTGATGTTCGTGCTGACCAACGGGGCATTTATCGACATCACCGGCGGATCGAACGTCAATCTGACTGCGATGACCCAGGCCCAGCTTCAAGCTGCCGGGGTGAGCGCAACCCAGGCCGTATTGCTGGCCGGGATGCTGGTGTTCGAGGATCGCAATTCCCAAGGCACCAACAACCGCAACAAGCTGAACGGCAATGCGGCAACCATCCTCAACGGAACGATCTACCTGCCCAAAAGCAACATTACCTTTGATGGCACGGCCAGCGTAACCAGCCAGTGTCTGATGATTGCAGCGGCCAACATCACGATCCAGGGTACGGCCAACATGTCGACCTTCTGCCCGCCAGGGACGGTGAATACCACCTCGATTTCCACTGGCACTGGCAGTGTGAAGCTTGTCGCATGATGCAGCCCCGCGTCCTCTTCACTGCACTGCTGCGCGATACGCATGGCACGATGCTGATCGAAACCGCGATTGTTGCGCCGGTGCTGGTGTTGATGAGCCTGGGCGCGTTCCAGGTCAGCGGCATGGTCGCCCGGCAGAGCGAATTGCAAAGCGCTGCGGCCGAAGCATCGGCGATCGCACTGGCGTCCGCTCCCGATACAGCGGCCAAACGCAGCACGATCAAACAGGTCATCATGGCCTCGACTGGGCTATCGCAATACCATGTTGTGGTTGCCCCGATCTATCGCTGCGGCACATCGACCACTTTTCAGTCCGCGAACACCTGCGGCACCTCGGCCAAGCTATCGACTTATGTCCGGATAAACCTGACCGATACCTATACCCCGATGTGGACCAAGTTCGGGGTCGGCCGGCCGATGAATTACAATGTCACTCGCTATGTCATGATCAAACAGGATAGTTGAACATGAAGCATCTGCTCCATACCCTTGGTGCCGACCGCAGTGGATCGGTTGTGATCGAGTTTGCGCTGATCGGCCCGACCATGATCGCGATGCTCTTCGGGGTGTTGCAGATGGGCCTGGCGATGCAGAACTATAATGCATTGCGTGGGATTTCGGCAGATGCGGCGCGTTATGCGGTGGTCGATTCGCAATCTACCACCCAGGCTTCCACCCGGCTCAACGATACCCAGATCGAAGCTTACGCCCGCAATCTTGCGGTCCATGCTCCCTATGGGCTGATCGCTCAGAACGTTACTGTCAGGCTTACCACGCCCGCGACCCAGCGCGTCACCGG
>JAYVKX010000149.1:0-3816 GCA_043768005.1 Novosphingobium sp.
CGCCCACCGGCCTGCCGATAATCGAATGGTTTGCGCTGGTGGGGGCCGATCAACCCTCGCGCCGCCGGGTCTTGCTGTTCGATATTGCTGATTCGACTGAACGGGCGCGCCTGCTGCGGCTGGGCTTTGGCGATGCGCTGGGCCCAGGGGCCTCGCTGGCCGAGGTGGAGGCGCGTGCGCTGCGGATCATCCAGATCATGCAATCGCTGCCACGGTTTCGCCTGCTGGGTCAGATGCGGCTTGATCTGCTGGCCCGTGATGCTTTTGTCGCACGGCGGGCGGTGGGCTTGCACCCGCGCGAATTTTCGCTGCTGTGGCGGTTGGCCGATGCACCGGGGCGGGCGGTTTCGGCGGATGATCTGCTGGGCGATGTGTGGCGGATCAGCTTTCGGCCGGAAACCAACAGCCTGGCGGTTCATATCAGCCGGCTGCGCGCGAAATTGCGGATCGCCGGGCTGGACGGTCTGATCGAGACCTTGCCCGACGGCGCCTACCGGCTTGCATCAAAGTCCGAGCCCCCGGCCATTCCCGCAGTCCCGCCACCGCATGAATTGGCACTGGACGCCTATCTGCGTTTGAGCGAGGAACAGCTAAATCTACATGAACAGGAAGATCGCCATGAGGCATGAGTTGAAACCCAATGACCGCGTTCGCATCACGATCGAGGGCAATGGCATCGCGCAGGTCCGGATGATCCGTACTGACAAGATGAATGCGCTTGATCCGGCCATGTTCGAAGCCTTGCTGGAAGCCGGGCAGTGGCTGTTTGATCTGCCGGGCCTACGGGCTGTGGTGCTGGCAGGGGAGGGCCGATCGTTCTGCGCAGGCCTCGATATGGCCAGCATGGCGGATACCGCCCGGCATGACCGTGCGCCCTTGACCGAGCGCAGCCACGGCAATTCCAATCGCCCGCAACAGGCCGCGATGCAGTGGCGCAAGCTGCCGGTGCCGGTTATCGCCGCGGTTCACGGGGTGTGCTTTGGCGGCGGCCTTCAGATCGCTTGTGGGGCCGATATCCGAGTTACTGCACCCGATGCGCGGCTGGCGGTGATGGAAATGAAGTGGGGCCTGATCCCCGATATGGGCGGTTATGCACTGTGGCGCGGCACGGTGCGCGACGATATCCTGCGCGAACTGACTTATACCAATCGAGAGTTTTCCGGGAGCCAAGCGCTCGACTATGGCTTTGCGACCATCGTCGATCCTGATCCGATCACCCGCGCCACCGCAATCGCGCAGGAGATCGCCAGCCGCAACCCCCACGCTCAGCGCGCAGCCAAGGTGCTGTTCAACCGCTATCTCGAAACCTCTACCGACGATATTCTGATGGCTGAGAGCATCGAACAGCAAAAGCTGATCGGGGGCAAGAACCAGATCGAGGCGGTGATGAGCCAGCTGGAAAAGCGGCCCGGGAATTTTATCGATCCGTGAGGTGCGCTATCCCAGCCGGTCCACCGCAGCCGCCGCAATCGAGCTCAATCCCGCGCGATCATCCGCCATAATCGCTGCCCGCATCCGTGGCTCCCAGAACAGGCGGATATGCTCGGCGGTGGCTACGATTGCCGCTTCATCGCCCTGAATCGCGAAATTACGGGCGATCTGGTTGACCATGGAATGCAGCTGGGTGACGTTCATTATTCGGCCGCCTCCACTTCGATCCGGCGCGACCGGGTGCTGAGCTGCGCATAGTCTTCCTGCCAGTCACTCGGGCCGTTGGAGGCCATGACCTGCACCGCAGTCACCTTGTATTCCGGGCAATTGGTGGCCCAATCGGAAAATTCGGTGGTGACGACATTGGCCTGCGTCGCGGGGTGGTGGAAAGTGGTATAGACGACGCCCGGGGCAACTTTGTCCGTAACCTGCACGCGCAGGGTCGTCTCGCCGGTGCGGCTGGCAAGCCGGGTCCAGTCACCATCCTTGAGGCCGCGATTTTCCGCATCGTCGGGGTGCATTTCAAGCAGATCTTCCGGGTGCCACACGGTGTTGGCGGTGCGCCGGGTTTGCGCACCAACGTTGTAATGGCTCAAGATCCGGCCCGTGGTCAGCAGCAGCGGAAAACGCGGCCCAGTTTTCTCATCGGTCGGCACATAATCAGTGACCACGAACTTGCCCTTGCCCCGCACGAAGCCATCTTCATGCATGATCGGGCTGCCATCGGGATGGGCGTCGTTGACCGGCCATTGCAGCGATCCGGCCTCGTCCAGCCGGGCATGGGAAACCCCGGCAAAGCTGGGGGTGAGCCGCGCGACCTCGTCCATGATCTGGCTGGCGTGGGTGTAGTTCCACTCCAGCCCCATGGCCTTGGCCAGCGCCTGGGTCACTTCCCAATCCTCCAGCCCGTTGGCTGGTTCCATCACCTTGCGGACCATCTGGATCCGGCGTTCGGCATTGGTGAAGGTGCCGGTCTTTTCCAGGAAGGTCGAGCCTGGCAGGAAGACATGGGCGTAATTGGCGGTTTCATTCAGAAACAGATCGTGGACGATCACGCAGTCCATCGCTGCAAGGCCCGCCGCGACATGTTGCGTATTGGGATCGGACTGGAGGATATCCTCGCCCTGAATATAGATCGCGCGGAAACTTCCCTCAATCGCTGCATCAAGCATATTGGGGATGCGCAGGCCGGGCTCCGGATCGAGGACTACGTCCCAGTCCGCCTCAAACAGCGCGCGGGCGCTGTCGTCCGAAACATGGCGATAGCCCGAAAGCTCATGCGGGAAGCTGCCCATATCGCAGGCGCCCTGGACATTGTTCTGGCCCCGCAGCGGGTTCACCCCCACCCCGCGCCGCCCGATATTGCCGGTCGCCATGGCCAGATTGGCGATCGCCATGACAGTTGAGGATCCTTGCGAATGCTCGGTCACGCCGAGGCCGTAATAAATCGCCCCATTGCCGCCGGTGGCGAACAGCCGCGCGGCGGCGCGCAAATCTGCTGCGGGAACCCGGGTGACGGCTTCGAGTACCTCGGGGCTGTGTTTTGGATCGGACACAAACCGTGCCCAGTCCGAATATTCGTCCCAGTCGCAGCGGGCGTGGATAAAAGCCTCATCGGCCAGCCCCTCGGTAACGATGACATGCGCCATCGCGGTCAGCACTGCGACGTTGGTTCCAGGCTGGAGCGGCAAATGATGCGCCGCCTCGACATGGGGTGAACGGACCAGATCGATCCGGCGCGGATCGATCACGATCAGCTTTGCACCTTTACGCAGCCGCTGCTTCATCCGTGATGCGAACACCGGATGCGCGTCGGTGGGATTGGCACCGATCACCAGAATAACGTCGCTCTGTTCAACCGAATCAAAATCCTGCGTCCCCGCGCTGGTCCCGAAAGTTGTCTTCAGCCCATAGCCGGTGGGCGAGTGACACACCCGGGCGCAAGTATCGACATTGTTGGTGCCAAAGCCCGCGCGGACCAGTTTCTGGACCAGGAAAGACTCTTCATTGGTGCAGCGGCTGGAGGTAATCCCGCCCAGCGCGCGGGCGCCATATTGGGCCTTGATCGACAGGAGGCGCGCGGCGGCAAAGCCAAGTGCATCGTCCCAGCTGACCTCGCGCCAGGGCTGGTCGATCGTTTCGCGGATCATCGGCTTAGTGATCCGGTCCTGATGGTTGGCATAGCCCCAGGCGAACCGCCCCTTGACGCAGGAGTGGCCGCGATTGGCTTTGCCATCCTTCCAGGGCACCATGCGGACCAGCTGCTCGCCCCGCATTTCCGCGCGAAATGTGCAGCCGACCCCGCAATAGGCGCAGGTGGTGATGACCGAGCGTTCGGGCTTGCCAATCTCGACAATCGCCTTTTCCTGCAAGGTCGCGGTCGGG
>JAYVKX010000150.1:0-2296 GCA_043768005.1 Novosphingobium sp.
AAGCGGCTATAGCTGGTATGTGCTGGGCGTGCTGGTGGTGGTTTATATCCTCAACTTCATCGACCGGCAGATCCTCAGCATTCTTGCGGTGGATATCAAGGCCGATCTGGGCCTGACCGACAGCGATCTGGGCTTTCTGGGCGGGGCTGCCTTCGCCGTATTCTATGCCTTGTTCGGAATTCCGCTGGGGCGGCTGGCCGATAATTGGAACCGGAAAAAGTTGCTGAGCATCGGCTTGGCGCTGTGGTCGACGATGACCGCGCTTTCGGGCTTTGCACGCAACCAGCTGACCCTGTCACTCGCGCGGATGGGCGTGGGGATCGGCGAAGCGACGGCCAGTCCGACGGCCTATTCACTGATTTCCGACTATTTTCCCAAGCGCCAACGCGCGACCGCGCTCGCGATCTATTCGTCAGGCCTGTACATTGGTGGCGGAGTATCCCTGCTGATCGGCGCGAAAATCGGGAAAGCCTGGAATGAGGCTTATCCCGGTGGGGGGCCGCTCGATCTGGTCGGCTGGCAGGCGGCGTTCCTCGCGGTCGGGTTTCCGGGGCTGCTGGTGGCGCTATGGGTTGCAACCCTGCGCGAGCCGGTGCGCGGGGCAATGGACGGGGTGATCAGCCCCAGTTCGCCGAATCCGTTCCATAGCTTTGTCTTGGACCTGTCGACGATCGTTCCGCCATTCACGCTGTTTGGCGCATGGCAACGCGGTCCGGCGGCACTGTTTATCAATCTGACGGCCGCTGCGTCGGTTGCGTTGCTGGCATGGCTGATGATCGGCTTGACCGGCAATCTGCCGCAATGGTCTGCGGTTGGCCTAGGCTATTACGCGGTCTTTTCGTGGGCCTGCACCCTCAAGTCCCGCGATCCGGCGACCTATCGGCTGATCTGGGGCACGCCGGCATTTCTCTGCACTACGCTGGGCTATGGCCTCGTGTCACTCGTGGCTTGGGCGTTGGGCTTCTGGTCAGCTCCTTACGCTGAGACCGTGCTGCATCTGCCTAAGCAGGAACTGGCATTTATTCTGGGCGCGAATGGCGCGCTGAGCGGCTTTCTTGGGGTGATTATCGGCGGAAGGATTGCCGATGCCTTGCGCGCACGCAATCCGGCTGGGCGGATCCTGGTCGTCATGTTCGGCGTGATCGCGCCGATCATTCCGCTGTGGATCGGCTATTCGACTGAAAACTCGACGCTGTTCTACACGATGAATTTTGTTACCGCGATGTGCGGTGCGACGGCACTGGGCGCGGCTGCTGCCACCACCCAGGATCTGGTCTTGCCGCGAATGCGCGGGACCGCAACTGCAGCCTTCTTTCTGGGAACGACACTCGTCGGCTTGTCGTTCGGGCCCTATCTCGTCGGGCTGATCTCCGATCTCACGGGGACGGTTGTCGATGGCAAATTGGTTGGCAATCTGCGCACCGGAATTCTCTCGCTCGTCGGCGTCGCTCCGATTACACTTGGCTTGCTGATCCATGCCTACCGCACGGTGCCTGCGGCAGAAGCGAGCCTGATTGAGCGTTCCAGCGAGAGCGGCTGATTGCGCTTAGCGGCGCTGCAATACGCCACAGGCAATGCGCGCACCGCTGTTGCCGCTGGGATCGGTCTTGTAGTCGTCCTGATCAGCGTGGATTACCAGAGCGGTGCCATCAGCATCGAACAGCGCGGCCTCAAGCTCGGCGCGCGATCCATTCAGTTTTACCGACAACGTAGCCGCGCTTTTGGTGTCAACGATCAAATTGGGTAGATCGCCCAGATGGCTGCCCGCCGGATTGGCGGTGCCATGCTGGTGTCTGGCTGGATTGAGGTGCCCGCCGGCCGAGGAGAAGGCTGGAGCTGCACAGCTTCCGATCATGTGCAGATGCAGGCCGTGGGTGCCCGCGGGCAGGCCTGCCGTCGCAAGATTAAGCGTAAGGCTGTCACCGGCGGCGGTGATCTGGGCGGTTCCGGTTGGCAGGCCGTTGGCACTTTGCAGTGTAACGGTTGCGATCCGCGAAGCGGGGATGGTGCCAATCGTGGTACATCCCACAAGCACGGCAAGCGGCAGGGCGGTGAGGGCGGCTGCTCGAATCATCATGTGATCTCCGGACGGTAAAGTTCCACGAGACCATAACGAAAAAGGGGCCGGATTGCTCCGGCCCCTTGATTATTTAGCCGTGAGGCCAGCTTACATGCCCGAACCTGGACCATAAGTGATCTCAACGCGGCGGTTCTGCAGCTCGCGCACACCATCCGCAGTCGGGACGCGCGGGTTGTTTTCACCAAAGCCCTGGCCCGTGATCGCATCAGAGGCGAC
>JAYVKX010000151.1:0-2712 GCA_043768005.1 Novosphingobium sp.
CGCGTTCGGCTTGTCTCCGGCTAGCCGCGCATAACGCGCGGTATCGCCGGTCTTCCCTGACCATTCGACCCCTATATAGGGCGCAAATTCTTTCCGGATCTCATAGCGGAGGCGTGCACCCAGCTCGAACGTCGAAAAACCAGAGCCCACCCCGATTGCGGGCACGTCCTGGGCGGCAAAATTGAATTCGACGCGGGGCTGAAAGATAAGCCGCTGGGTGATCCGTTCATCATAATTGGCTTCGATCCGGGCATGGAGATCACCCTTGTTGGACAGGAATAGCTGGCCAGTCATGTGGAACCAATAGGGTGCAATGCCCTCGACGCCGGCAACCGCGTAGGTCCGCGACGGGTTGGGGACGATGTCATGCCGCAGCCCGATCTGGGCGTTCCAGAACGGCGAAATCGCGCGCGAATAAAGCGCCTGGACTTCGACATCCTCAATCGACCTACCGAAGCTGCCTTCGCCCTCGGTCTTGATCAGCAGTCGGTTGAGGTCGCCGCCGAACCAGGCTTCGCCTTCCCAGCGATATCCGTCCCCGCCAAGGCGTGCCTGATATTCGGCAAGATCGAACAGAATCATCGATCCGCTGAAGGCACCGTTTTCGCGGCGCAAGGCTTCGCGCGCATGGGCCATTTGTGCTGGATCGAACAGCGCATCGGCGGCGTGATCGGTGGGCGGTGCGGGTGCCGGGACGTTTCCGATATCCGCCGCTTCTGGCTGCATCGCCGACATGTCGTGCCCGCCAGCTTCGCCCCCGGACATATCCATCCCGGGCATTTCTTCCGGCTGTTCCGGCACGCTGGGCGCATCCGGCATGGTGTGTCCGGCATGGGGATCACTGGCCGGCTGCTGCGCCAGCACGGGGTTGGCCATCAGCGAAACGGGCAAGGCGAAGGCGGCAACGATTGCGGGAGCGAACAGCCGGGTCATGCGCCTGCCTCCTCGTGCCGGACCGTGACGACGCGGAACATTCCTGCATGCATGTGGAGCAGCATGTGACAGTGGAACACCCAATCGCCCAGCGCGTCCGCCGTCAGGTCGAACGAGACCTTGCCGCCCGGCAGCACATTGACGGTGTGTTTGAGCGGATGGTGACCGGGATTGCCGGTTACCACCTCGAAGAAATGGCCGTGGAGATGGATCGGGTGCGGCATCATCGTGTCGTTGATCAGATTGACCCGCACCCGTTCCATGTGGCGGAAGGGGATTGGCTCGGTCCGGTCGCTGAACTTCTCGCCATCGAACGACCACATGTAACGCTCCATGTTGGCAGTCAGATGGATGTCGATTTCGCGCGATGGTTTGCGGGCATCGGGATTGGGGGTGAGCGACTTGAGGTCTTTGTAGGTGAGAACCCGGTGATCGACCTGTTCGAGGCCGGTCGGACGCTCGCCCGTCCGGTCCATTGGCATCGGTGACAAGGTGGCAACGCCTGGCCCCAGCTTGACCTGCGGCGCGACATCGGGATCACGCATTTTCATCGCGCCCATATCATGGCCCCCCATTTCATGACCCGATGCAGCATGGTCCATTCCGGCCATCTCGCCGCCCGACATGTCCATCTCGCCCATGCCCATGTCCTTCATGGTCAGTAGCGGCCGGTCCCGCAGCGCCGGAATTGGCGCGATCATGCCCATCTGCGGGGCGAGCGTTGCGCGGACCTGGCCCGAACGGTCGATGGCCTCGGCAATGAAGCCATAGGCGCGATCCTCCTTCGGCTCGACAATGACATCATAGGTTTCGGCAATGCCGATCTGGAATTCGTCGGTTTCGACCGGCTGGACGTGCTGGCCGTCAGCGGCAACCACCGTCATCGGCAGGCCCGGCAACCGGATATTGAAATTGGTCATGGCTGAGGCGTTGATGATCCGCAGACGCACCCGCTCGCCCGGCGTGAACAGTCCGGTCCAGTTGGCGCCGCTATCATGCCCGTTGACGAGGTAGTGATAGGTGGATCCCGTGACATCCGAAATATCGGTCGGGTCCATCCGCATCCCAGCCCACATCCGGCGATCTGCAGCAGACTGATCCTGCCCTTTGATCAGGCCTGACAAGGTCTGCTTCTGCAGGTTGAAATAGCCGCCCTGCGCTTTCAGTTTTCGCAGAATGGTGTGCGGATGCAGGAAGCTCCAATCCGCCAGCAGGATAACATGTTCGCGAGTCGCCGCGACCGGATCGGGTCCGGCAGGGTCGATAATGATAGCGCCATACAGGCCCATCGCCTCCTGCATGCCCGAATGGCTGTGATACCAATAGGTGCCAGACTGGCGGACCGGGAAATCGTAGCTATACGTCTGACCTGCCTTGATCCCCGGAAAGCTGACACCGGGTACGCCGTCCATCTGGAACGGCACGAGTAGCCCATGCCAGTGGATCGAACTTTCCTCCGCCAGCGTATTGGTCACCGCCAGCCGGACGTTCTGACCTTCTTTCAGGCGGATGACCGGCCCCGGCGAGGTGCCGTTGATGCCGATTGCGTGACCCTGGCGGTCGCCCACCGGCAGCATCGCATGGCCGATACTGAGCGCAATTTCCTCGCCCGATACGGTCGCCCAAGGGGCTGCAAGTCCAGGCGTTCCGCTCCTCGCCCATGCCGGAAGCGCCCCCGCCACGGCGAAGCCGCCGCCCGCCATGGCGGCGGTGCGGATCAGGGTGCGGCGATCAAGCAGGGGGGAGTGCATGGCGAGTTACTCGGCAGGAGCGGCAGAC
>JAYVKX010000152.1:0-18309 GCA_043768005.1 Novosphingobium sp.
ATCATCAGCGCCAGCATCACCCCCAGCGCCAGGCTGACCAGCGTGACCTGCTTGGGATCGATCAGATCGGGCAGCTGTTTGAACAGCAGCGTCCCGATCAGCGCGGTGGCCGGGATCACCAGCGCCAGCAGAAACAGGCGATTGCCATGACGCGCCGCCTGCGCCTGCCGCTCTTCCACCAAGCCGCAGACCGTGCCGCGCCCCAGCCCGCCAAATCCGGCAATCGCCACCAGCGCCAGCACCAGCAGGCCATTGCCGAAATTGCCCAGCCGCCCGCCCGCCAGCATACTCAGCGCCAGCAGCCCCCAGAAGGCCGCATTGGCAAGCCGTTTCGGATTGCTGGCATCGCGGATGGAGAGCAGCGCGAAGGCGGCGAATGTCACCCCGGCGATGGTATAGACAAACGGCAGCCCGATCATGGCTTTGCCCCCCGCGCGGCCAGTTTCCGGTCCAGCCGCCACAGCCTGAAGGCATGGATCAGGAACGCGGCAATCGCGGTGGGGATCGCCCAGACCGACAGATCGAACGGGCTGAGGATGATCCCCTGCTGCTCAAGGAAACCTTTCATCAGCAGGATCGATCCGATCGCGATGAAGATATCCTCACCAAAGAACAGCCCGACATTGTCAGTCGCGGCGGCCATCGCCTTGACCGTCTCGCGGGTGGCGGGATCGAGCGGGGCAAGCTCGTCCGCCGCGGCCTCGGCCATCGGGGCGACCAAGGGCCGGACGGTCTGAGCATGGCCCGCAACCGAGGTCAGCCCCAGCGCGGCGGTCAGCTGGCGCAGCACCAGATAGCCGGTCAGCAGGCGGCCGGTGGTTGCGCCTTTCAGCCCGGCGACCAGTGCGCGGGCCCGTTCCTGCAGCCCATAGCGCTCAAGCAGGCCGATCACCGGCAGCACGATCCACACCACGCTGACATAGCGGGTATCGTTGAACGCCTTGCCGAATGCGGCGATAATCGCGTGGGGATCAAGCCCCGCCGCAAGCCCGGTGACTGCCGCAGACGCCGCCACCACCAGCAGCGGATTGAAGCGCAGGACAAAGCCCAGCACGATCACCGCAATGCCCAGTAAAACCCACCAGCTCATACCGTTCCAAAGCCTCCGCCGCCCGGCGTTTCGATCACTATGACATCGCCCGCTGCCACCGTCACGCTGGCGGTTGAATCAAGTATCTCGACCTGTCCCGAGGTCCGCTCGACCCGGGTTTCGCCCAGCTTCCCCGCTGCGCCGCCATCCAGCCCGAACGGAGGAATCCGGCGGCGATTGGACAGGATCCCGGCCGCCATCGGTTCCAGAAACCGCAGCCGCCGCACCGTTCCGTCGCCGCCCCGGTGCCGCCCGGCCCCGCCCGAACCGCGCCGGATCGAAAATTCTTCCAGCAGCACGGGATACCGGGTTTCCAGCACTTCGGGATCGGTCAGGCGGCTGTTGGTCATATGGGTCTGGACCGCGCTGGCTCCGTCAAAATCCGGCCCTGCGCCGGCCCCGCCCGCGATGGTTTCGTAATATTGATAGCGCTCGGTCCCGAAGGTGAAATTGTTCATCGTCCCCTGGCTTGCCGCCAGTGCGCCAAATGCGCCGAACAGCGCATCGGTTACCGCCTGGCTGGTTTCGACATTGCCCGCCACCACCGCCGCCGGATAGCGCGGGCGCAGCATCGAGCCTTCGGGAACCAGAATAGTCACCGGGGCAAGACAGCCCTCGTTCATCGGAATCGGATCGTCGATCATGGTTCGCAGCACATACATCACCGCCGCCCGAACCACCGAGAAGGGGGCGTTGAAATTGCCCGGCAGCTGATCGCTGGACCCGGCAAAATCGATCGTGACGTGGCGCGCCGCAGGATCGATCCGCACCGCCACCGCGATCACCGCGCCATTGTCCATCTCATAGCGGAAATTGCCCTCCGCCAGCCGGCCGACCAACCGGCGAACCGCTTCTTCGGCATTGGCGTAGACGTGGCCCATATAGGCCGTCACTACGCTGCGTCCATGGTCGGTGCAGGCCGCTTGCAATCCCGTTGCACCGCGCGCGCAAGCGGCGATCTGCGCGGCAAGATCGGCGATGTTCTGATCGACATTGCGCGATGGCCATCTGCCCGAACCAAGCAGGCTGCGCAGCTCTTTCTCACAGAACCGTCCCTGATCGACCAGCAGGACATTCTCGATCAGCACGCCCTCTTCGGTGATCGAACGGCTGCCCGGCGGCATCGAACCCGGCGCAATTCCGCCAATGTCAGCGTGGTGACCGCGTGCCGCGACAAAGAACGACGGTACCTCGCCATCGCCGGATACGAACACCGGCATCACCACGGTAATATCGGGCAGATGGGTTCCGCCATCATAGGGCGCGTTCAGCACATAGGCATCGCCGCGCCGGATCCCGCGCTCGTCAGCACCCTCGGCCCGGCGGCGCAAAATTGCCTGAACGCTCTCGCCCATCGAGCCAAGATGCACCGGCATATGCGGAGCATTGGCCACCAGCCGCCCGGTTTCATCAAACAATGCGCAGGAAAAATCCAGTCTTTCCCGGATGTTGACCGATGTGGCCGAACGGGCAAGCGCTGAGCCCATCGCCTCGGCAATCGCCATGAACAGTCCGTTGAATATCTCCAGCCGGATCGGATCAACCGCGGTTCCACTGCCCGCCATAATCCCCCGCAAAGTCCGGCGGGACAGGCGCAAACTGCCATCGGTTTCAACCGTCACCGCCCAGCCCGGCTCAACCACCGTGGTCGCCAGGGCATCGACCACGATCAGCGGGCCTTTGGCGGTAAACCCGGCAGCGAGCATTGCGCGGTCATAAACCAGCACCTTGCAGACCGCCCCATCGAGGAAACACTCCGCCGAGCCCAACGGCTGGCCCGACACCGGTGGTAACGGCCAGACAAACTGCGCGGCGGCACTATCCTCGGCCACCGCTTCAACCCGCAGCCGGTCAGCCACCAACGCCCCGGTGCCGTCATAGCCAAACTGCGCCCGGTGCGCGGCGGCAAAGCCCGCTTCCAATTCGTCAACTAGGCCAAGCGGTAATTCTATCGCATTTTCAGAACCTTCGCGGCGCAGGAACAAGGTCGCCGTGGTCCGGCTGGGCGGCGTGCCCAACTGGGCCAGCGCCTCATCTGTCAGCACGGAACGAAGTGCTTCGATCCGCAGCTCCACCCCCTGCTCCAGCGCCAGCCCCAAGGTCCGCTCGCGCACCGCCGCCTCGCTGGCCAGCCCCATGCCATAGGCCGAAAGCACCCCCGCCAGCGGGTGAACCAGCACCCGGTCAATCGCCAGCGCATCCGCAACCTGGCAGGCGTGCTGGCCCCCGGCCCCGCCAAAACAGGATAGCGCATAGCCGGTCACATCATGCCCGCGCGCCACCGATATCTGTTTGATTGCATGGGCCATATTGGCCACCGCAATGCGGATGAACCCCTCAGCCACTGCAGCAGGATCAAGCTGCTGACCGGTTTCGGCGGCTATCTGATCGGCCAGCGCGGTGAATTTTTCCGTCACGACCCCAGGATCAATCGGCGCATCCCCGTTCGGCCCGAACAGTTTCGGAAAATGATCGGGCCGCAGCTTGCCCAGCATGACGTTGCAATCGGTGACAGTCAGCGGCCCGCCCCGGCGGTAGCAAGCCGGACCCGGAACCGCGCCCGCACTATCCGGGCCGACCACCAGCCGCCCCGCCTCAAACCGGCAGATCGATCCACCGCCCGCCGCCACGGTATGAATTCGCATCATCGGCGTGCGGATCCGCACATTGGCAACGCGGACCTCGCTATCGCGTTCATAAGTTCCGGCAAAGTGACTGACATCGGTGGAGGTGCCGCCCATATCAAAGCCGATCACACGGGGCTCGCCCGAAAGCTGCGCCGTTCGAGCCATGCCGACGATCCCGCCAGCCGGGCCGGACAGGATCGCGTCCTTGCCCTGAAACCGCGCGCCATCGGCCAGGCCGCCACTCGATTGCATGAACAGCGGGCGGATCTGCGCGCCAAGCTGCGCCGAAAAATCATCGATATAGCGGCGCAATATTGGCGAGAGATAGGCATCGACCAGCGCGGTATCGCCCCGCCCGATCAGCTTGATCAAGGGCGCGACTTCATGGCTGACCGAGATCTGCTTGAACCCAGCATTACGGGCAATTTCCGCCAGTCGCGCTTCGTGGGCGGGATAGCGGTAGCTGTGGACCAGTACGATGGCGATCGAACGGAACCCCGCCGCAATCGCTGCGCCAAACGCCCGGGCTGCGCCGCGCTCGTCCAGCGGGGTCACAATATTGCCGCCCGCATCCACCCGCTCGTCAATCTCGATCACCCGGGCATGGAGCGGCTCGGGCAGGATGATCTGGCGCACAAACAGTTCGGGCCGTTCCTGCGTTCCGATCCGCAAGGCATCGCCAAACCCGCGCGTGATGGCCAGCACAGTAGCCTCACCCTTGCGTTCGAGCAGGGCGTTGGTGGCAATGGTGGTGCCCATCCGCACCTCAGCGGGCGGCAGCGGGCCCTGGGCAATCCCGGTCAGCTGCCGGATCGCCGCAATCGCCGCATCCTCGGTCCGCGCGGGATCGGCAGAGAGCAGCTTGGCGGTGCGTATTTCGCCCAGCGGAGAGCGCGCGACGACATCGGTAAACGTCCCGCCGCGATCGATCCAGAACTGCCAGAATGATGAATTGCCCGGTGCCATAATTGGCACTTAAGCCGCCCAGCGCCCGGCGCAAAGCCGCCCAGTACTTTATCCGGTTTAAAGCGCGATTTTCTGGTTTACAGCTTCATCGCATCAGCCGGGGATACCACGATCACCACCCGGCGGTTCTGGGCCCGGCCTGCTTCGGTGTCGTTGGTATCAATCGGATCGGTCTCGCCCATTCCAGCCACCCGAAGCTCCCCAGCCGCCATGCCGTTTTTGACCAGCTCGGCCTTGACTGCCTCTGCGCGGCGCAGCGACAGCTGCTGGTTATACTCGGTCGTTCCCACCGCATCGGTGTGCCCTTCAACCCGGGCTCCATGGATGCCCACCGCCAGCAAGGACGGGGCCAGACGCCCGATCGAGGTGGCATTTTCCGGGATCAGAACCGCCTGGTTGGTTTCGAACAGTAGCCGGTCTGCGATCCCCAGCGACCAATCATCACCGGCTGGCTTGAAGCCGATCTGTTCCAGCGCGGCAACTTGTTTGGCGCTGAAACCGGGCCGATGCGGCACCGACTGACAGGCGGCAAGCAAGCTCATCAGCGCCACAGCTATCAATTTACGCATAGGATAAGCCCTCTTTTCCATTTTCGCGGCGACGGTTTTTTTGCAAGTACATTTCAGCGTCAGCCCGGCGAAGCAGATCTTGCGGAGAAATTCCGTCGTCGGGGTAAACTGCCACGCCCATGCTCATGGTCACGGATACAAGCTGGCCACCAGGCAGCGCAAACTCGTGCTCCATCGATGCTTCGATCCGCGCCAGCACGCTTTGCAGATGACGTTGCTCGATAAATGGAGCCAGCACCACCGCGAATTCATCACCGCCCAGCCGGAACGCCTGATCAACCTGGCGGATGCTGGCGCGCAGCCGTTCCGCCACTGCAATCAGTGTGGCGTCCCCGGCACCGTGGCCGTGACTATCGTTGATCTGCTTGAAATCATCGACATCGAGATAGATCACCGCCAGCGATTTGCTGGAGCGGAGCGATCCGGCAATCGCATCGCCCAGCATCTGCGCAAACAACACCCGGTTGCCAAGGCCGGTGAGTGGATCATGGGTTGCGCGGCGGGCAAGCTCGGCATTTTCCGAAGTCAGCCCGGCATGCCAGCCTTGCAATTCTGCAAGCAAAGCATTGAAATCATGACTGAAGCGGTCAATCTCGGCAATTCCGGATGACGGCACCCGCTTTTCAAATGCTCGATCGCGGCGCACCGCATGGGCAACGGTTGCAACATAATCGAGCGGGGCGATAACATCCTGTTCCAGCCGCCGTGCTAATATCCGCGTGGCGATCACGGTCAGGCCAAGACAGGACAATGCGATGAGCGATCCTGACAGGGCATAACCAAGAATGCCTTCCGAATTGCCATAGATCCGGACCACCGCGATCGGCGTGGGGCCACGGCGTACCGTGACAATCGAGGGCGAAGGCCACAGCAGAGCGCTGGCGCTGCGCTCTACCCAATTGCGCAGGCCGCCAGACCGGATATGCGACCATTGCGCCAGCACGTGCCCGGCAGGATCATGCACCTCGGCCCGGTCAACCCCGTCAATCCCGGCGACTGAAACCAGCCCTTCGCGGATCGATTGGGGATCGCCGAACAACACCGCCGGCTCTACCGTGTAGCTGACCGTATGGGCGATCAGTTCCAGGTTTCGTTGAGCATAGCCGCGGATGACCATGATCCCGCTGACCATCAGGCTGATCGCCGCCAAGGCCACGGCAAACAGGATCAGGCGCAGATGGACCCGGGCCAGCAACTGGCGCAGCGTCGGCAGATTTTTGATCGCTTGATCCGCCATGATCAGCCCCCGCCCCGCGCCAGCCGCAACACCCGCGGATCAACCTTCACGGCTGAGCGCGAGACGGCATCGATATTGAGCTGGAATGACAGCGCCCTTGGTTCAAACGTCAGGCAAAACATCGCCTGGCTGCGGCAGAGCGGATCGGCCTCGGCGATGCTCAGGATCGGTTTGTTGCGCACCGTGGCTGTAACCTGGCGCATCGCCGCCATGTCCATCTGGCCCAGATAAACCACATCGCAACCAGCGGAACCCGCACTCGCCGCGCTCACGGCCCGCCGGCTTGTCTCGCGTCCATCGGCCAGCGCCAGCCTGTCAAACCGGCCCGCATGGCGCGCTGCGCCAACCACGCAGAGCCTGACCGGATCGGACCGCACCGGCCAGCGCGAATAATCAACCATCGTCTGGATCATCCGTGCCACGCCTGCTGCCTGGGTATCGCCGCTCTCGCCCACAGTCATGCCCACCCGAGTCGCCGAAGGGCCAGACGCCGAAGGGCCAGACATCAACTGGCCAGACATCAATGGACTGGCCGCGACAAGCACGGGTGCGGCCAACAAAGCAGGCAGTATTCGGGAAAGGCGGTTTGTGACCCTCATCTTCTTCGTTATCTTGTTGTTAATTCTGTCATTCACCGAAATGCTGGGAATTGCAAGATTTGCCGGAACCGCGCCCGGAGCGTCCCGGCAAGAGATTGGTTTCTGCTGTAACCAGTGATAGGGGGAAGCGCCGCCCAAGGAGAGCCCCCCGCCTGTGCCTGCTCGATCCGATCAAACTGCCCTACCCAGCCGCACTGCCCTGCGCCAAGCCTATCGCCGCGATGAGGAAACCTGCATTACCGAGCGGCTGCGTGCTGCGGCCCCAGCCAGCGCAGTCCATGGTGAGGCCAGCAGGATCGCCGCCCGGCTGGTGGAAGGCGCACGGGCGCATAAGGCGGGCGGTCTCGACGCATTCCTGCAAACCTATGGCCTGGGCACGGATGAAGGCATTGCCCTGATGTGTCTGGCCGAGGCGCTGCTGCGGGTGCCCGATGCGGCCACGGCTGATGCGCTGATCCATGACAAGCTGGCCGGGATCGATTGGTCCGGCCATCTGGGCGAAAGCTCTTCCACCTTCGTCAACGCCGCAACTTTTTCGCTGATGCTGACCGGTCGGGTGTTGGAACAGCGGCGCGAATCCGCCGATGGCATGGGTGCGGCGCTGAAGCGTGCGGTCGGCCGGCTGGGCGAACCGGTGATCCGCCAGGCAACGCTGCAAGCGATGAAGATCCTCGGGCAACAATTCGTGTTCGGACGAACCATCGCCGAGGCGCTGGAACGCGCTGCGCCTGAGCGCAAGGCCAGCCTGACCCACAGTTTCGATATGCTGGGCGAGGCAGCCATGACCTTTGCCGATGCGGAGCGCTACCGCCTGTCCTACGCTGCAGCGCTGGACCGGATCGCAGCAGAAGCGGGCGAAGGCGTGGTTCGATCGCCTGGAATATCGGTAAAACTTTCAGCACTTTACCCGCGCTATGAATTCTTCCACGCGGCTGCCGCCACGGCTGCATTGGTGCCGATCCTCAAGGAGCTGGCCGCCAAGGCGCGTGATGCCGATATCCATTTTACCATCGATGCCGAAGAGGCTGACCGGCTGGAGCTTTCGCTGGATATCATCGCCGCGCTGGTGGCCGATGATAGTTTGTTTTCAACTGGTTGGCAGGGATTCGGCCTGGCACTTCAGGCCTATCAAAAACGCGCCGTTCCGCTGACCGACTGGGTGATCCAGCTGGCCCGCCGCCACTCTGGCCAGTATGCGCGCCGGATCATGGTCCGGCTGGTCAAAGGGGCCTATTGGGACAGCGAGATCAAGGCCAGCCAGGTGGGCGGATATGGCGATTTTCCAGTGTTTACCCGCAAGGTGGCAACCGATGTGTCCTATCTTGCCTGCGCGGCCAAGCTGCTAGCCGCGCCCGATGTGATCTATCCCGCATTCGCCACGCATAACGCCTACACCGTAGGTGCTATCAAAGCGCTTGCCGGTTCTGCTCAGTATGAATTTCAGCGCCTGCACGGGATGGGCGAAGACGTTTACGGCGAGCTTGCGCGGCTGGAGGGTGAGGCTGGAACGGCGCTTACCCCGGTGCGGATTTATGCGCCGGTGGGCGGCCATAAGGAGCTGCTCGCCTATCTTGTCCGCCGCCTGCTCGAAAACGGGGCCAATAGTTCGTTCGTCAACCGGATGGCCGATGCCGAAGTGCCGGTGGGTGATCTGGTCGGCGATCCGGTGGCCGAACTTGCCGCGCTGAGCCCGCGCCGCAATCCGGCGATCCCCTTGCCGCCGCATATTTTCGCACCCCGTACCAACAGCGCCGGGGTCGATATCGCCGATCCGCTGATCCGCGAGCCGCTGCTGGACCGGCTGGCCGATCTGGCGACGCTGCGCTGGGAGGCAGAGCCGACTGCGCTGGCCAGCAAGACCGGCCCGATCCGCGAAATCCGCTCACCCCACGATCTCGCCCGGCTGGTCGGCTCGGTGCGTGAGGCGACTGCGTCTGACATATCCTTTGCCGCCGCCCGCGCTGCCGCCGCCCAGCCCGGCTGGGATGCGCTTGGCGGTGAAGCGCGCGCCCGGTTGCTCGAAGCCGCCTCTGCTGCATTTGAAGATCACACCGACGAAATTCTCTCACTGTGCCAGCGCGAGGCGGGCAAATCACTGGTCGATGCGGTGGCGGAACTGCGTGAGGCAACCGATTTCCTGCGGTTTTACGCGGGCGAAGCGCGGCGGCTGTTCACCACCGACACCGTGTTGCCCGGCCCGACCGGCGAGAGCAACCGGCTGAGGCTGGCGGCACGCGGGGTATTTGTAACGATCAGCCCGTGGAATTTCCCGCTGGCGATCTTCATCGGCCCCGCCGCTGCCGCACTGGCTGCGGGCAATGCCGTGCTGGCCAAGCCCGCCGAGCAGACCCCGCTGATCGCCGCACTGGCGGTGCGATTGTGCCATGATGCGGGCATTCCAGATGATGTGCTCCAGCTGGTCCCGGGGGATGGCAGCGTTGGTGCAGCGCTGACATCGGCCCCCGGCATCGCTGGTGTCGCCTTCACCGGATCGACCGGCACCGCCCGCGCGATCAACCGCAGCCTTGCTGCAAGGGACGGGCCGATTGCCGCACTGATCGCCGAAACCGGCGGGCAGAACGCGATGATCGTGGATAGCTCGGCCCTGCCCGAACAGGTCACCCGCGATGTGCTCGCCTCGGCGTTTCACAGCGCGGGCCAACGCTGCTCGGCGCTGCGCGTGCTCTATCTGCAGGAAGATGTGGCCGATGTAATGCTCGCGATGATCCGCGGCGGGTTCGAGGCGCTGGAGATTGGCGATCCTGAAGCGCTTACCACCGATGTCGGGCCGGTAATCGATGCTGCAGCCAAGACCGCGCTTGATCGGCATATTGCCAAAATGAAACAGGCCGGGTGCAAGGTCTGGCAGCGCGAACTGCCCAAGGGTGCCAAAGCAGGCAGCTTCGTTGCCCCGGCCATCATCGAGATTTCCGGGATAGACGCGCTGACCTCTGAAAACTTCGGACCTGTCCTGCATGTCGCGCGCTTCGCCGCGGGCGAACTGGAAGCGGTGGTCGCGGCGATCAACGCCACCGGCTATGGCCTGACGCTGGGCCTCCACAGCCGGATCGATGCTACCCGGCGGCTGGTTCAGGCCAAAGCCCGCGTGGGCAATTTCTATGTCAACCGCAACCAGATCGGCGCGGTGGTGGAAAGCCAGCCATTTGGCGGCGAGGGCCTGTCCGGCACCGGGCCCAAAGCTGGCGGGCCGCATTATGTCGCGCGCTTTGCAACCGAACGGGTGGTCTGCATCGATACCACAGCAGCAGGCGGCAATGCTTCGCTGATGGCGGGGCCCTAGAGCCAGGTGACGTTAGGAGCCACTTTGTACTGCGGCTTCGGCAGCGATCATTTTTCCCAATGCGTGGCGAAAACGCAGCGGGCCCGCGTCAGAGGCAATTGAGATAAAATTGTCGCCGCAAGCGTCCATCCCTTTTTGCACTTCATTCAAAACCGCAAGATCTTCGGAAAAGGCAGCGAGTACCGCTTTCGACATTTCTGCCGAAAGCACAGCATCGCCGGGCCTGATGTTACGCAACTGGAACCAGTAATAACGGCTGCGGCCCGCGTCTTCAGGCGTGATGAAGTTGTAGGAATCCATCAGGAAACTGTTGGCCGGATCTGGCGTTCTGTCTGGGCCGCCTTCGCCAGAAGGCACGAATACGGCTTTGATGATCGCATTCGCCGGATAGCGGACTTCATACTGCTGCAGACGATCGGCATTACCGGTAAACGGCACGAGACCGCTGTAAAATGGTGCGACTGGTGTATCCTTGATCCACCGCGAAACGATCATCCCTTGGGCATTGGCGTGTGTCTGCATGGGGACAGCCTGGCAGGAAGCATCGCCAAAACTGTCTGGATGAACCCAGCTGACATGCGACGGATCAAGCAGATTATCTGTGATGTAGAGGTAGTTGCAATCATACTGCAGCGATGGACCACGATTGTAACCCCACGCCGGATCGCCCCAATTATCGATCTGGACGATCAGTTCAGGATCGGCAGCGGCGACATTACCCATCCAGATCCAGACCAGCCCATAGCGCTCTTCCACCGGGAAACTGCGGATGTGCGCGCCATCGGGAATGCCGGTCTGGCAGGGCACATTCACACATTGCCCGTCTGGTCCGAAGGTCAGGCCATGATAGCCACACGATAGAAGATCGCCCACAACCCGGCCCTTGGCCAACGGCATTCGCCGATGGGGGCAATGGCCGCTTAGTCCAACCGCAGCCCCATCGGCGCGGCGATAGAGCACCACACATTCCCCGATGATCATCCGCTCGACAGGAGCAGCGCCAATTTCATCGTCCCATCCAGCGACATACCAGCTGTTCTTCAGCATTCCGAAGTCGCCTGCCCACACCCCGGCCGGGCCTCGATGCAAATATTCTGGATTGCCGGTGACAGCAATTCGATAACACAGCGGCAGTAGGACTTGCACAGCTATCCCCCCGGCGGCACACTGCCACCGGGAGACTGGAATGACCGAGATGCTAAGCGCGGCGCAAAAGACCGCCGATCTGTTCACCTTTGACGAATTTATCCGTTACTGGGCCCAGGATCGGCCTGAGCGGCTGGCGGTGGAAGGGGATGACATCGCCTTCACCTATGCCGAGCTGGAAGAGATGACCGCGCGGGTCGCCTGCGGGCTTGCCGCGATGGGGCTGGTCAAGGGGGACCGGATCGCCTGGTTTGGCAAGAACAGCGCGACCTATTTCACTCTGTTCTTCGGGGCGGCGCGCGCCGGGATCGTGATGGCCCCGGTTGGCTGGCGGCTAGCCCAGCCCGAAGCTGCCTGGATCATCGCCAACAGCGATGCGAAAATCCTGTTTCTGGGCGATGGTTTCGAGGCCTGCCGCGAAACCCTGGGTGCAACAGTAGAACGCTGCATGACATCTCAGGAAGCGCGGACCTGGATATCCCGCCTGCCCCGCGCCAATTTCACCCCAGCCGGGCCGGATGATGCGGTGCTGCAGCTTTACACCTCTGGCACCACCGGTAATCCCAAGGGCGCGGTGCTATCCAATCGCAATCTGTTCGGGCTGCGCAAGGCGAGCATCCTGAACCCCCAGCCGCATACCACCTGGGCCGATGATGAAGCGGTGCTGGTGGCGATGCCCTGTGCCCATATCGGCGGGACAGGGCTGGGGATTGTCGCGCTCGCCTCGGGCCTGCCCGGGGTTATCCTGTCAGAGTTTGAGCCGACCCGGGTATTCGATGCGGTGGAAAACCGGGGCGTCACCCGCTTTTTCATCGTGCCCGCGGCGTTGCAGCTGCTGCTGAACCATCCTGATTGCGCCAAGACCGATTTCAGCCGGGTGAAATATATTTCCTATGGTGCCTCGCCGATCCCGCTGGAGCTGCTGCGCGAATGTATCCGGATGTTTGGCGCGGGCTTCATCCAGAATTATGGCATGACCGAAACCACCGGCACGATCTGTGTCCTGCCGCCCGAGGATCATTCGCCCGATGGCAATGAACGGATGCGATCGGCCGGAAAGCCGGTCACCGGTGTCGAGATCGAGATCCGGGGCGAGCATGGCCAGGTTCTTGGCCCGCGCGAGATTGGCGAGATCCTGACTCGGTCCACCGCCAATATGCTCAGCTATTGGAAACTGCCCGAGGCTACCCGATCAACCATGAGCGATGATGGCTGGATCGCCACCGGCGATGCCGGATATCTGGATGAGGACGGCTATCTCTATATCCACGACCGGATGAAGGACATGATCATCACCGGCGGTGAAAACGTCTATCCAGCGCAGGTCGAAAGCGCGATCTATGGCCATCCCGATGTCCATGAAGTGGCGGTGATCGGGGTGCCTGATGCGAAATGGGGCGAAGCGGTGAAGGCGGTTTGCGTACCCAAGCCCGGCCACACCATCGATCCTGACAGCATCATCGACTGGACCCGCGAAAAGCTGGCCGGGTTCAAGGTGCCCAAAACCGTCGACGTGATCGGGGCGCTGCCGCGCAACCCATCGGGCAAGATCCTGCGCCGCCAGCTGCGCGAACCCTATTGGGCCGGGCGTGAGCGGCAGGTAAACTAATCCCCACACTCTAAACTAATAAGGAACTGCCATGTCCGAACCGCTTCCCGGTGCCCAGGCGCATATTCAGCAGGCGCTGGCCCTGTCGTCACAGATCGATGATCTGCCTGCGGGCACTGCCCTGCGCCCGATAGGCCGGGTTGGCGTGATCGGCGCTGGCACGATGGGCGGCGGCATCGCCATGAATTTCCTCACCGCCGGGATCCCGGTGACACTCGTCGAACAGGAACAGGCCGCGCTGGACCGCGGGGTGGAGGTGATGGGCCGCAACTATGCCGCCAGCGTCAAGCGCGGCAGGATCGAGGCGAGCGCCGCCGAGGCCGCGATGGCCCGGCTCACCCCGTCGCTCGATTTCTCCGCTCTGGCAGAGGCCGATCTGGTGATCGAGGCGGTTTATGAGACGATGGCGATCAAGCAGGACGTGTTTACCCGGCTCGATGCGGTGGCCAAACCCGGGGCGATCCTGGCCAGCAACACCAGCTATCTTGATGTCGATGCGATCGGTGCGGTTACTTCGCGCGCCCATGCGGTGCTGGGGATGCACTTTTTCTCACCCGCCAATATCATGAAATTGCTGGAGGTGGTTCGCGGGGCCGAGACCGGCAGCGAGGAACTGGCGACGGTCATGGCGCTGGCCGGGAAAATCGGCAAAGTGCCGGTGGTCTCGGGCGTTTGCCACGGCTTCATCGGCAACCGCATTCTGGCCAGGCGGCAGGAACAAGCCAATCTGCTGCTGATGGAAGGCGCCAGCTACGTCGATATCGACGAGGTGCTGCTGGAATTCGGCTTTCCGATGGGGCCGTTCCAGATGGGCGATCTGGCTGGGCTGGATATTGGCTGGCACCGCGATCCGAGCCGGATCGAGACCGTGCGCGAGGCACTGTGCGCGGCCGGGCGCTGGGGTCAGAAGACCGGCCAGGGCTTTTATGATTACGATGAAAGCCGCAAGCGCAGTCCTTCGCCCGAAGTGCAGGCGATCATCGCCGATTTCGCAGCCAGGCAAGGCACCACCCAGCGCGAGATATCGCGGGATGAGATCCACCAGCGGCTGCTCTATCCGATGATCAGCGAAGCCGCGCTGATCCTGGAGGAGGGCATTTCGCAGCGCGCGTCCGATATCGATCTGGTCTGGCTCAATGGCTATGGCTGGCCGGTCTGGACCGGCGGTCCGATGTATTGGGCTGACCATGTCGGGCTGGACCAGATTGTTGCAGGATTGTCACAAAACCGCCTGCCAATCGCGCCGCTGCTGGCAAAACTTGCGGCAAACGGAGGCCGCTTCACCTGATTTAATACAATATTTCAATAGTTTGCAGAATGATGGGCGTGCAAACGATTGCATGGCGCAATAATGTTGAAGGGGGCTTCTATTATCTTTTATTATCTTTCAACCAATGTTAAATAATGGGCGATACAGGCCTTAAGGTCTGACACTAGGGGGGTAAATTGATAATGAAAATAACTACCAGAACGTCGATTTCGGCTATCGCCATTGCGCTGCTGGCTTCGGCTGGCGGCGGTATTTCGGCTGCCAGCGCACAGGGCACCACCGCAGCAGCCGATGATGACAATCCGGCCGCCTCGATCGTGGTTATCGGTTCGCGCCGGACCGATCGCACCGTTACCGATTCTGCATCGCCGGTTGATGTGATCAGCTCCGCTGAACTCAGCGCGCAGCCCGCAGGCAACATGCTTGATGCGGTGAAAAACATCATTCCTTCGTTCTTTGTCGGGCAAAACTCGATTTCGGACGCTTCGACTTTCGTTCGCGCCCCTTCGCTGCGCGGACTTCCGGCCGATCAGGTGCTGGTGATGCTCAACGGCAAACGCTATAACCGTTCGGCGCTGGTCCAGGTTTACAACGGCGGCGACACCGGCCTGTCGTTCGGCTCGCAAGGTGCGGATATCTCCGCCATCCCGTCGATCGCGATCAAGAACCTTGAAGTGCTGCGCGATGGCGCAACCGCACAATATGGTTCGGACGCTATCGCCGGCGTGCTCAACTATGGCCTGCGCGAAGATGCCGGGTTTGAACTGGTGGCCCGCTATGGCCAGTATTTCGATCATGGCGATGGCAAGAGCTATCAGATTGCCGGCAATGTCGGCCTGAAGCTGGGTGATAACGGCTTCATCAATCTTTCGGGCGAATATAACGACGATGGCCAGACCAGCCGCGGCGCTACCCGGCCAACCGCAGTGGCCTTCGCCAGCGAAAACCCGACACTGGCCAGCCAGCTGCCGCATTTCCCGCTGCCTGCGCAGATCTGGGGCAACTCGCCCGGCACTGGTTACAAGTTCGTGCTCAATTCGGGCTTTGACATCACCGACAGCACCAAGATCTATGTGTTCGGCAACCTTGCGCACAGCGAGGCTGATCAAAGCTTCAACTTCCGCTCATCGCTGCTCGGATCACGGCCCTTCGTCGATACCGCCGGTGTGACCCACAATCTGGGTGGCCGCTCGTTCTTCCAGCACCCTTATTATCTGACCCAGTGCCCCACCGGCAACGCAAGCTGCACCGCCGGCGGCTATGTTCAGGATACCAATACTTTCTTCCTCAGCTCGATCTATCCGGCCGGTTTCACCCCGCGCTTTGTCGGTGTGACCGATCAGGTCTATGGTACGACCGGGATCAAGGGCAAGACCGAGGGCGGCTTTGGTTATGACCTTTCGGCCTCGCTCAGCCGCAACTCGCTGGACCTGTCGATGTATAATTCGACCAGCCCATCCTACGGCAAGGCTTCGCAGACCAGCTTCAAGTTCGGCAAGTTGATCCAGAAGGAATTCGACGCCAATCTTGATCTGACCTATGAAGTCGATGGCGGCTTTTTCAGCCCGATCACCGTTTCGGGCGGCGCTGAATTCCGCCGGGAAAGCTACACCGCGACCGAAGGCGATCCGCAGTCCTATGGTGCGGGCCCCTATGCAACGCCCCATCCGCTGTTCACCAACAATGGTGATGGCACCTATACGGCGACCGGGACATTCACCGCGGTCGAAAGCCCGGCTGCCAGCGGTTACGGCGGCACCAGCCCGAAATATGCCGGAACGCATAGCCAGAAGAGCTATGGCGCATATCTGGGCCTCGAAACCGATCTGACCAAGCAGCTCACCCTGGGCATGGCTGCACGCTATGAGCATTATGACAGCTTCGGCGATGCATTTGTGGGCAAGCTCAACGCGATCTACCACGTCAGCGATACGTTCGCGCTGCGCGGCACGGTTGGGACCGGCTTCCATGCTCCGACCCCGGGGCAGAGCAATACGCAGGTGCTGACCACCAACTTCGTTGCGGGTAATTCGGTGCAGACCGGAACCTTCCCGGTAACCAGCGCGGTCGCTCAGTACTATAAAGCCAAGCCGCTTACGCCGGAAAAATCGACCAACTATGGCCTCGGCTTTGTGTTCGAACCGACCAGCGCGCTGACGCTGACGGTTGATGCCTATAACATCAAGGTAAGCGACCGGATCTTCATCTCGAAGACCTTCGTGGTTTCGGCAGCGGATATCATCGCTCTGCCTGAACTGGCCTCGGTTGGTGTGACCGGCGAAGTACAGTACTTCACCAACTCGCTCAGCACCTCGACCAAGGGGGTCGATGTGGTTGGCAGCTATCGGACCGAGCTTGGCGGCGGCAAACTTAACCTGACGCTGGCCTACAACTATAACAAGAACAAGGTGACCAAGTTTGATCCGACGGCGATTGGTGCCGCACAGATCGTGGATGCTGAAAATCTGGCTCCGCACCACCGGATGAACGCCCAGGCCAGCTGGACTTCGGGCAACTTCGGCTTCAATGTTGCAGAGCATTTCTACAGCAGCTGGCGCGCGCAGAGCGACTATCCGGGCCAGTTGTTCGGATCGAAGTTCACCACCGATGTGGAAGCAAGCTATACCTTCATGGAGCACTACACGCTGAGCGTCGGGGCGAACAATGTGTTCAACACCTACCCGGACAGGATTGCGGCATCGACCTCAAACCCGATCTATGTCGTGACCAACAGCCTCTCGGATGGCCAGGTCTATCCGCGTAACGGTGGTCCGTTCGGTATGAACGGCGGCTTCTGGTACGCCCGCGTTCGCATCAAATACTAAGTTGCGAAACGGTTGAATTCAGGGGCAGGCAAGTTTCGGCTTGCCTGCCCCTTTTTTGTTCAGACTTGCGATCTCCTCCCCAAAGGAAACATCATGCGGATTTTCAACGCAGCGCTGACGGCGCTTCTGTCCCTGTCGCTGGTATCCCAAGGGGCGATCGCGGCGTCCCCCGTCCCGGTTGGTGCGGAACATGGCATGGTTGTGTCCGCGCATCACCTTGCCTCCCGCGCCGGGGTTGAGGTGCTACAAAAGGGCGGCAACGCGGTCGATGCAGCCATCGCGGTGGCCTATGCGCTGGCGGTGACTTTTCCCGAGGCCGGCAATCTGGGCGGCGGCGGTTTCATGACGATCCGCTTTGCCGATGGCCGCACCAGCTTCATCGATTTCCGCGAAACTGCCCCGCAGGCGGCCACCGCGAATATGTATCTTGATGCCAAGGGCCAGGTGATCCCGCTGCTCAGCACGCGCGGCTATCTTGCGGCTGGCATTCCAGGCACGGTCGCCGGGCTGGAGCTCGCCCGGACCAAATACGCAACCCTGCCGCGCAAGGCGTTGATGGTGTCTGCCATTCGTCTGGCGGGCCAAGGCTTCGCGCTCGATCAGGGCGATGCCGATATGCTTAATGAGGGCGCGGATGATTTCCGCAAGGATCCGCCCAGCGCGGCCATTTTCCTCAACCGGGGGAACAGCTGGCGTGCGGGCGACCGGCTGGTTCAATCAGACCTGGCGAACTCGCTGCGGCTGATTTCGCAAGGCGGCGCGGATGCCTTCTATAAAGGCCCGATCGCCGCGCGGATTGTCGCGGCCTCGGCGCGCAATGGCGGGATCATGACCGCCGCTGATTTTGCCGCCTATCGCCCGCGCGAACTGGCCCCGCTGGAATGCGAATACCGCGGCTTCCGGATCATTTCCGCGCCGCCGCCCAGCTCTGGCGGGGCGGTGCTATGCGAGACGCTGAACATTCTCGAAGCCTACCCGATCGGCGCGCTGGGCTTTCATTCGGCGCAAGGCGTGCATTACACGGCCGAGGCGCTGCGCCGCGCCTATCATGATCGCAACCTTAACCTTGG
>JAYVKX010000153.1:0-3679 GCA_043768005.1 Novosphingobium sp.
TTCTTCAATTCGGTTTCGTTTGAGTACTCACACCAATCAAGCTCATCGATGAAGGCGATGGCTCAGGCTATTGACGAAAGCGATCACGGTAAGGGCCTATTGGTATTTGACGGCCCGGTACTGCTCTATCCCATGACTGGGAACCGGCCGCTCAGTCCGTTAGCCTTTCCGCTGCACATGAATCATGGGCTAGAAACCAACGTCAGCCATCTCGATACCCAAACCGAGATTGAGCGAGTGATCCGGTTACAGCCTGGCGCTGTTGTGCTATCCTTCGTTGTTCGGAATATGCCACCGAATGGAGAGGGCCGCGCGCTGGTGCTTGATTACGTCAAGCATCACTGCCGTCTTGTCGCAGTCGAAATTTCGTATGAAGCAGTGCGCAGTGATCTCATCACGGTCTACGGAGACTGCAGGTAATGCTTGGTTAAGCCACGCCGCTCCGCATCCGATAGGTCACGTTGACCCGCTCGGACAGGATCAGATAGGGCAGCCATACAAAGGCGCTGATCAGAGTTTTTTCGATATTGCCGTGGAGCAGGGTTTGCAGGGTGGGCGCGACGGTGCCGGGCAGGCCGGGCAATGATCCCACCTGCCGGGCGATAATCAGCTGCGCGGCGATATCCAGCGCCCAGGCAAACAGCAGCATGCGCGGGAACAGGGGAATGCTGCGCAGCGCCATCACGAAACAGACCATGTAGAAAAAGCTCATCACGATCACATCTGCCGCCATCAGCAAGAACAGCTGCCGGCCCCAGAACGGCGCGTGGCTGTTCATCGCTGGCACCGCGACCATAAATTCGAAACTGCGCACCACCACATTCAGCAGCAGGCCCACCAGCATTGATGCCAGGAACCCCGCCGGGCCGAACAGCGGATTGCGCCGGGCGTCCAGCACGCTCAGCTGACGCCACTTGCCATAGAAGGATAGGCGGATATCGGGCTGTGCCATCGGCGCGCCGGGGGGGCAGCTGCGGGCCGCCACCAGAAAGCCCGCCAGCGGGGCGGCAGCCACCAGCAGATAGGGCAGGGCCATCCACGCAAAATCATCAGAACCATGCACCGGCGATGCCGCAAACAGCAGCTTGGGGATGCTGATCAGCAGCATGATCCCGAACCAAGCGGCCAGAATGCCATCGATCCGGCGGTTCAGCAGCCTGGGGATCGCCCGGCTGCGCGCCGCAACCGAGGCGGTATAGCGGCGCAACAGCAAGGCGATCAACTGGCCCAGCCTGAAAGCACCTTGCGGCAAATGGCGATATTGGCGGCGATCATGGCTCAAGGTTGCACATCCTATCCCCCGCAGTGTCAAGCCAGTGCCACCTGAACTGATGGAAATATGCGCCCAGCTGATTCGGCGCCGGGCATCCCCCGGCTGTGGCGGATCAGCCATATTAACCGCAGAAATTAGGGATTGTTCCATCTAAAGCATTGCAAAATGGAGTTAATATTTTCCTAATCTTTTTTGTTTGATAAACGCATCAGATAGGGGGAAATTACAGACAGTTCCGAGGTACCAGGCGCATGAAGGGCCGACGCAAATGTCGGTTAATTCAATAAAAATAATCGGTCGCGCCGGTTCCAACATTCACCCGCCTCGGACGGCCAACCGGAAATAGATGCCGGAGCCATCAGTTGAACAACGTGCCGCCACAAATTTCAGGCACGATCAATTTAGGGTGTAATCCAATGCGTACTTTCATCAAAAACTTCATCGCTGACGAATCCGGCGCCTCGGCTGCCGAATATGCTCTGATCCTTGCCGTCGTTGGTGTCGCCATCGGCGCAGCGGCTCTGATGCTGGGTGCCAACATCAAGCAGGCAATCGCCGGTGCTGCTACCGACGTTTATACCTGCACGAACGCCACCACTCCAGCTGCAAGCGCGACTATTCCAACCACTTGCTAAACTCGTGACTTTCCCCCCATCGCCTGCGGGCGATGGGGGGGTTGTCTTCACTTTTGAAGCAAAGGGGGGCGCACCATGCCGGGGCGCAATTTTCTGATGATCGGGGTGGCAGCCGTGCTGGGCCTGATCGCAGTGCTGATCGCAAATGCGTATTTTTCCGGCGTTGAACAGCGCCAGGTTCGCGTTGCGCAGGAACAACAGCTGGCCCGGATCGTCGTGGCCTCTCGCCCGCTTGAATTCGGCGGCAAGCTGGCGCTTGAAAATATCCGGCTGCAAAACTGGCCGGCCAGTTCGGTGCCTGTCGGGGCCTTTCGTTCGATCGCCGATGCATTGAAGGGCGGGCGCGTTGCGCTGCGCCCGATCGTAGTTGGCGAACCAGTGCTGGCCAGCAAGGTTTCCGGCACCGATGGCCGTGCGGTCCTTTCGGCCAATCTGCCCGAAGGCCAGCGCGCCGTAACCATTCCCGTCAACAATGTTTCCGGCGTCGCAGGCTTTGTCCGCCCCGGGGATGTGGTTGATGTGCTGCTCACCCGCACCATCCCCGGCGAAGGGGCCGGCGGCAATGATCAGATGACCAATGTGGTGCTGTCCGCCGTGCAGGTGCTGGCGATCGATCAATCCGCCAATGAAGCCGATACCGAAGCCAAGGTTGGCGGCACCGCCACGGTGCAGGTCGATCTGTTCAGCGCGCAAAAGCTGGTGCTGGCGCAAAAGCTGGGCGCGCTTACCCTGGTGCTGCGCAATGTGCAGACCCAGACCGGCGATGAATTCGCGGTGGTCACCGCGCGCGATCTGGGCGGCAAGGGCCTGTATCTTGCCGCGCGCCGCCAGCCGCAATCGGTGGGCAGCAGCCCGATGTTCCGGGTGCCGACCATGGCCGCGATGCCGGGTTCGGGTTCTGGCGCGATGGCTCCGATGCGCCCGGCAGGACCAGCCATGACCGTGGTTCGCGGAACCTCTGCGACCGAATATTCCGTCGGCCATCAGGCAAGGGGATGGTAATGCGCGCACAGCTGTTCAGTGGGGCCGCCCTGGTCCTTAGGGTAAGTGCCCTTGGGGTGAGCGTATTTGGCGCCGCCGCTTCGCCCGCCATTGCCCAGCAAGCCGCCGCCACGCTTCATGCCGGCGTGCTGGAAGTGGCGCTCAACAAAAGCCAGGTTGTCACTGCTGATCGCCCCATCGCCAAGGCGATGATCGGCAGCGATGAAATCGCCGATGTGCTGCCGATCTCTGACCGCTCGGTTTATGTGCTGGGCAAGAAGGCCGGGACCACCAGCCTGACGCTGTATGATGCGGGCAACCGTGTGCTGGCGGTGATGGATGTGGCGGTTGGCCCCGATATCGATGGGCTGAAGCGCCAGTTCGCTGCGCTGATCCCGGGGCAGACCATCGATGCGCGGCTCAGCGGCGATTCGATCATCCTCTCGGGCATGGTCAATGATCCGGGTGCTGCCGATCGCGCCGCGCAGATCGCCAAGGCCTATGCCGGGGAAAAAGTCATCAATCTGATCTCGGTCGGCGGCAGTCAGCAGGTCATGCTGGAAGTCCGCTTTGCCGAGGTTAGCCGCACAATCGGTGAAAAGCTGGGGGTCAGCGGCACCGGCGTTTCCAGCGACCCCAGCTTTGGCGCAACGATCGGATCGGCGGGCAGCGATGTTTACGGCGTGTTCCGCAAGACCTTCAGCATCGGCAGCCTCAATATTTCGGGCATCCTCGATACGCTGGAACGCCGTGGCCTGGCCAAGACGCTTGCCGAACCGACGCTGATCGC